>CAZDZP010000079.1:0-10473 GCA_964509855.1 uncultured Anaerolineaceae bacterium
ATGTGGGGGAAAAGGGGGAGCAGGACGTCCATACCCTCACCGATCGCCTTGGGATTGCCCGGCAAGTTCACCACGAGCGTGGATGCCCGGACAACCGCCACGCCACGGGAAAGGACGGCGAAGGGAGTCTTCTTCAGGCCCTCCAACTGCAGCGCGAGCACGATCCCGGGGACATTCCGTTCGGCGATATCGAGCGTGGCTTCGGGCGTGATGTCGCGCGCGGTGAGGCCCGTGCCACCAGTGGTCACGACGATGTCGATATCTCCGCTGTCGCACCATTCGCGTAACCGCGCCGAAATGGCAGCCCTGTCGTCCGGGAGGATTTCGCGGCGGACCAGTTCGTGGCGGCCACCCGTGACCCGTTCGGCGAGCAGCGCACCACTAACGTCGTCCCGCTCACCTGCGGCGCCTTTGTCGGAGAGGGTGAGAACTGCCACTCGTGCCATGTGTGGATGGTAGCGCTGGAAAGCGGCACGTGCGCGACATCTGCTGACGCGAAATCGGCTCGACGTGGTGTAAAGGGGTTGTATTGACAGGCCGGATGTGGAATGCGATAGTCGCCGTGGTGGGTTGTGGGGGAAAATGGGTACTGTGCCCATGATACTCATAGCCAAGTGGGGACGGCCCACGAAATATGAAGGCGGCGGGGCGACATGGCATTCACGGGCAACCAGCCCTATTCCATGGACGACAAGAACCGGGTCCCCATCCCGCCGAGGTTTCGTGAGCAATTCCGGAACGTCGCGTTACTGACCACGGGGCTTGAGCCCTGTGTGCTGCTCTACACCGAAGAGGGTTTCGATGCGGCTTCCGCAAAGGTCCGCGCGATACCCGAAGAGACCGAAGAGGGACGCGATGCCCGTCGCGACTTCTTCTCCAACTCATCGACCTCGAACGTTGATGCCCAGGGCCGCGTTCGAATCGACGATCAACTTCTCGAACATGCAGGCCTCGCGCCCAAGGACGCCGTCATCGTCGCCGGTGTAGGCGACTACATGGAGATCTGGAAGAAATCGGCATGGGATGCGCGCCGGAACAACCGGTCCAGCGCTCGACTAAGCGAAACGCGTGCGTTGGCAACGCACCGCACAAACGACGAGAAAGGGGAGGGCTAAGGTGGTAGTTATGACCAGTACACCAACGCACATCCCCGTTCTGCTGCGCGAGTCGCTCGAGTTTCTTGATGTCCAGGAGGGCGGCACCTACATCGATTGCACCACCGGACTCGGTGGTCACAGTGAAGCAATTGCCACGGCGATGGGCCCTGAAGGGCGCCTGCTGTGCATTGACCAGGATGGCGCGGCGCTGGAATTCGCGCGTGCAAGGCTGGAAGCGTTTGGGAGGCGCGTCAGTTTTGCCCGCGGGAATTTCCGCGACCTCGGCACCATTGCCGCCGAACACGGCTTTGCCGCTGTGGATGGCGTGTTGATGGACCTGGGCATTTCGTCGTTCCAGATAGGCACGGCCGAGCGCGGCTTCGCGTTTGGGCTGGAAGGCCCGCTGGACATGCGAATGGACCAGGGCGGCCGTGAATCCGCTGCAACGATCGTTAACGAATGGGACGAACAGTCGCTCGTGGACGTGCTTCACCGTTATGGCGAAGTGCGCAATGCGCGGCGAATCGTTCGTTCCATACTTCGCGCTCGTCCCATTGGGACGACGTGGGAATTAGCCAGAGCCGTCGAGCAGGCCGTGGGGGGTGTAAGGGGCCGATCCCATATCCACCCCGCCACTCAGGTCTTTCTTGCACTCCGGATCCAAGTCAACGGCGAACTCGACAGCCTTGACGAGGGCCTTCCGCTGGCCCACGGTCTGCTCGGCTTTGGGGCAACCAATCGTTCGCATAGCGGGCGATTGGTTGTCATCTCTTTTCATTCACTCGAAGACCGGATGGTGAAGCAATACCTTCGCCGGGAAGCCACGGGCTGCATTTGCCCGCCGCAACTCCCGGTATGCCGCTGTGGCCACGTGGCCACACTGCGCTTGCTCACCACACGCGGCATTCGCCCTGGCGAAGACGAAGTCGCACGCAACCCCCGCGCTCGGAGCGCGGTGCTGCGCGCGGCGGAACGGGTGGCATAGACATGGCCACACTCCAACAACCATGGACGGGGTCGCGCCGCCCCGGAATTGGTATCAAAGCGCCACGCATCAACGGGTGGATCGTGGCTTCGGTGCTCGTTGCGGGCATCGGAGCTTCTCTGCCTGTTGTCCAGGCCAGCGTTGCCACCAGTCGCGGCTTCGATAGCCAGTTGCTGGATGCACAACAGGCCGCATTGCGGAGCGAAATTCGCCTGCTCGAATCCGATGTCGCCCGGCTAACTTCGGCCGACCGCATCGAACGGCGGGCGAGAGACATTGGCCTTGAACCAGCAACTGACCCGATCTACGTCGAAGTCCAGGTGCAGGGGCCGGCCCCAGCCAAGATCCCTGCAGAGTATCTCCCCCAGGTAACGCCGCAAGCGGCCGCACCTGAATCCTGGTGGCAATCGCTGTTCGCCTGGATTCCTCTGCAACGGTAGATAACCGGGCGCTTCGCGGCGCACGGTGGAGGCGCGTTCGGCATGTCGAAACAACGAGCCCATGGCACTCGCCGTATGTGGCTGCCCGCGGCCTGTATGGGCCTCTTCGCGGTTGCCGTCATTGCGCGCCTTGTGCAGGTGCAGGTGCTGGAACATGACCAGTACGCAGCCCAGGCCGCAGCCGAACTTAGCGGTAGCTCCACCTTCTACGCCCAGCGCGGTGCAATCCTCGATCGCAACGGAAACGTGCTCTCCACGAGCGTCGACACGTGGGACATCTATGTGAACTCGCGCGTGTGGCGCGACAACGAGGCCGCGAACAAGGGCGCCGCC
Source organism: uncultured Anaerolineaceae bacterium (assembly GCA_964509855.1). Lineage (GTDB taxonomy): Bacteria > Chloroflexota > Dehalococcoidia > Tepidiformales > Tepidiformaceae > CAZDZP01. Next base: position 2,856 of record CAZDZP010000079.1, read on the forward strand.
ATCCTCGGCGAAGCGCTCGGCATCGACCCCGTTGTACTCCGGCAGGATGTGGAAACGCGCGGGCTCATCGACGTCATCGTGGGCGATGACATTCCTTTCGAGGCTGGGAAGGAAATCATCGAGGCGAGGCTGCCGGGCATCATCGCCTTGCCGAACATCGAGCGCGCGCACCCGGAAGAGGACACCGCCGCCGGCCTGATTGGGATCATCGGCCGCGAGAACACGGGGCTTTCGGGCATCGAAGCAGCAATGAACGACGTGCTCCAGGGTATCCCGGGGCGGGCAATTTTCGAACGCGACACCTCGGGTGAGCCCATTCCCTACGGGCAGTACTTCGCCACGGCCGCCGTGCCGGGCAAGGATGTTGTGCTCACTATGGACCGCAACATTCAAAGGCTGGCTGAGACGACATTGGATGCGTCCATCGCCAAGCACCGCGCCAAGGGCGGCACCATCCTCATCATGGACCCGCGCAACGGATCCATCCTCGCTATGGCGACGCGGCCGACACTGCTCTACAGCCAGCTAGACCTGGACGACGAGAACATCATCGGGTTGTTGCGCAACCGTGCCGTGACAGACCTCTACGAACCCGGGAGCGTCATGAAGGTGATCACGACCGCTGCAGCAATCGACGCGGGGCTGGTTTCGCCAGATACGACGTACCACGACAGCGGCTCCACCCACATCTACGAGACTGAGATCTTCAACTGGGACTACAACGTCTACGGCACGCAGACGATGACCGGCGTCCTTAAACACTCCATCAACACTGGCGCCATCTTCATGGTCGACCAGCTAGGTGCTAACGGATTCCACGCCTACCTCGAAGCGTTCGGGTTTGGTGAGCCGACCGGCATTGAACTCAACGGCGAGGCCGGCGGTATTCACAGGCGCCCCAGCGACCCGGGATGGTCACCGGTCGACCTCGCCACACAGTCGTTCGGTCAATCGATCAGCGTCACTCCCATCCAAATGGCTTCGGCCATAGCAGCGGTGATCAACGGTGGGACCCTTTACCGCCCCCACCTGGTGAAAGCGTACATCGACCACAAGGGCAACCGGCAGGAAGTCCAGCCCGAGATCACCGGGAATCCCATAAGCGCGACGACCAGTGCCACTCTTCGCCAAATGATGGAAGAAACGATCTCCTCCGACGGGGGCACGCATCCAGCGCAGCCGAAGCGCTACAGCGCCGGCGGCAAGTCGGGGACGGCGAACGTTCCGATTTACGGCGGCATCTATGACGACACGCAGGTCGCTTCGTTCATTGGCTACGCGCCGGCCGAGGACCCGCAAATCCTCGTGATGGTGAAGCTGGACGAGAACGCCGACCTGCTGACGGGCACCCAAGCAGCGGGTCCTATATTCGCGCATCTCGTGGACGAAACGCTGAACTACCTCAACGTGCGCCCGATCCAGGTGCAGCGCCCGCAACCGGATTCGGCCGAATGAGCGCCGCCATGACAACCACCTGGCTGGCCGAAGCCGCGCGCCGGGTTGGCTCCGAGGTCCGCACCGGCACCCCGGAGTGCGAGCTGGTCGAAGGCGTGGCCGATTCGCGCAGGGCGCTGCCTGGCACGCTCTTCGCGGCTTTCCGCGGGGAGACGAACGACGGAAACGACTATCTCGATGCCGCTTTGGAGGCGGGGGCGAGCGCGGTGGTTGGCGAACGCTGGCCGAACGCCGAGTGGCCGGACCGGACGCTGGTTCGGGCGCAAGACACCCGGGTCGCGATGGCCCAGCTCGCCTCGATGTGGCGCGACGAATGCAATCCCCGTGTTGTTGGCATCACCGGCACCGTAGGGAAAACGACCGCGAAGGAGCTCGTCGCGGCGGTGCTTCAGCGCCACTTCGCGACCCACAAGAGCAAGGAAAACTTCAACTCTCGCGAAGGCCTGCCGCTCGCGCTGGTGAACCTGCGCAAGGACCACGACGTCTCCGTGCTGGAGATTGCCATGGACAGCCAGGGTGAAATCGCCGAGCTCTGCGCCATAGCCCGCCCGGATGCCGGGGTGGTGCTGAATATCGGGCTTACCCATGTGTCGAAGCTCGGCAGCATAGAGGCGATCGCCAACGAAAAGCTCTCGCTCGCTCGATCACTGGGCGAAGAGCAAACGGCAATCCTCAACGCAGATGACCCACGCATAGCTGAGGCAATCCCCGGCATCCGGGCTCGCGTCATGAGTTTCGGAACGACACCCGGCGCAACGCTGCGGCGAGGGCCTATCGACAGCCTGGGGCTCGAAGGCTGCGCGTTCGACCTGACCCACGAGGGGCAAACCCTGCGCTGCCACTCACCACTGCCCGGGGCGCATGTCGTTCCCGCCGCGCTGGCAGCGATTGGCGTGGCGCTCGCGCTCGGCGTGAGCTTCGAGCATGCGGTCGAATCGCTACGGCAGGCTGACGCTCCCGGTCGGATTCGCGTTGTGAAGACGGACGCCGGCGCCACCATCCTCGATGACCGCTACAACTCGAGCCCAGCCTCGCTCGAAGGCGCGCTCCGCATGCTGCAGGCTCTGCCCGGCCGCCGGTTGGCGCTGCTGGGCAGCATGGCTGAGCTCGGAGAGTACGAAGAATCGGAACATCGCCGCATCGGCGCGGTCGCAGTAGACAGCGTCGATGTGCTTGCCGCGACGGGAGAAGCCTCCAAGCACCTGGTAGACGAAGCGCGGAAACGCGGGCTGATGGAGGCTCACTGGTTCGCGAACAAAGACGACGCAGCGAGCTGGATTTCGAGGCAACTCGTCGCTGGCGACACAGTGCTTGTGAAGGCCTCGCGCGGACTGGCTTTCGAAACCGTACTCCCTCTATTGGAGGGCACCCGATGATCCACGCCCTGATTTCGGGAGTCATCGCATTTCTCCTCGCGCTGGCGCTTGGTGGCCCGATCCTTCGCTACCTGCGCCAGCAGAAGATGGGAAAGGTCATCAGCGAGTATCAGCCGGAGACGCATCAAAAGAAGGCTGGCACGCCCACCTTTGGCGGCTTGATGATCTGGGTGCCGACCTTCCTCGTGACCGCCGTGGCCGTGGACTGGTGGAACCATAACTCCATCCTGCTGCCGCTGGGAGTGATCGTCGCGGCCGGCGTTACCGGGTTTGTGGACGACATGGGCACCCTGCAGGGACGCCGCCAGACCGGGCTTTCGTGGCGCTTCAAGCTGGGATTCATCACTGTTCTCGGTTGCGCGGCCGCATGGGTGCTCTACGACCAGGTGGAAGTCCAGTCCATCAACATCCCATGGACCGGCAGCTACGAACTCGGATTGTTCTACCTCGTCATCGCCGTTGTCACGATCGTTGCGACGACCACCGCGGTGGCTGTGAGCGATGGCCTGGACGCCCTCACGGGCGGCACAACGCTGCTGGCTTTCCTTGCCTACGGCATCATCGCCTTCATCCAGGGCCAGGAATTCGTCGCGACTTTCGCCTTCATCATCGCGGGCGCGAACTTGGGGTTCCTCTGGTACAACGCGCACCCGGCGATGGTATTCATGGGCGACACGGGCGCTCTCGCGCTTGGATCGAGCCTTGCGGTGGTGGCGCTGATGACGGGCCAGTGGCTGCTGTTGCCAATCATTGGCATCGTTTTCGTGGCAGAAGCTGCCAGCAACATTCTGCAGATTGGCTACTTCAGGCTCACCGGTGGCAAGCGGCTGTTCAAGCAGGCCCCGCTCCACAGCCACTTCGAACGCAGCGGCTGGGCGGAAACGCAGATCGTGACGCGCGCGTGGATCATCGGAATTGCCGCGGCGATGCTTGGTGTCGCGCTGGCACTGGCGGTGCCTGAATGAGCCAGTTGCCACAACTGCAGGGCGCGAAGGCACTCGTGTATTCGATGGGAATCGAAGGCCGGGACCTCGCGCGCTGGCTGGTGGCGCAGGGTGCCCGCGTCACCATGTCTGACACCCGCTCGAAAGAGCAGCTTCGCGCGGCAGGCGCAGAGGCGCCGGGCGGCGTGGACGAGGTCGTGAGCGGCCAGCCACTTTTGGATCCCGAAGGCTTCAACCTCGTTGCGGTGTCCCAGTCCGTGTTGCGGCACGACCCGGCCATGCGCAGGGTGCGTGAACTGGGCATTCCCAGTACTTCGCAAATGCGACTCTTCTTGCAGCTTTGCCCGGGGCGCGTGGTCGGCATTACCGGTAGCTCCGGGAAGACCACCACGACCAGCCTGGTCGGTGCGATGGCGGCAACCTCTGGGTTGGACCACGCCGTTGGCGGGAACATTGGCCAGGCAATGCTGGAGCGGCTGCCGGCGATCAGCGAGAAGACGACCGTGATCCTGGAGATCAGCCACACGCAGTTGCAGTACACCGACCGGTCTCCGTCCGTGGCGGCAGTGACCAACGTGACCCCGAATCATCTCGACCAGTTCAGCTGGGACGAATACGTGGGGCTGAAGAGGAACCTGCTCGCCTACCAGGGTGCGAACGACATTGCCGTTCTCAACGCGGACGACCGCACCAGCCGTGGGCTCGTGGCCGATGCACGCAGCACGATTCATCGCGTGTCCGTCGCGGGTAGTGTGCCCGGCGACGGGTCGTGGCTTGAAGGCGGGGAAATTGTGGCGCGACACGGCAACGGCATTGAGACCATCGCGAACATCGAAGACGTCCGCATTCGCGGCGACCACAACGTGGCGAATGTGGTGATGGCGTGCGGAATCGGCAGCGCCATGGGTCTTCCCCGTGATGCGATGCGTAAGGCCATTCAGGAATTCCGCGGCGTGCATCATCGGCTCGAAGTGGTGGGCAAGGCGAACGGAGCCATCTACGTGAACGACAGCATCGCGACTGCCCCGGAGCGCACCATCGCAGGGCTTCGTGCCTTCAGCGAGCCGGTCGTGTTGTTGCTGGGCGGGCGCGAGAAGAACCTGCCCCTGGCCGAACTGCAGTCCGAGGTGCAGCGGCGCTGTCACGCGGTCGTGTGCTTCGGCGAGGCTGCCGAATCGTTCCGCTCCGCAATGGCCTCGACAGGAGTTGATGCGAGGGCCGTCGACACGCTGGCTGAGGCGGTTAACGAAGCGGCGCAATTGGCCCGGCCCGGTGATGTCGTACTTCTTGCACCAGCGGGCACCAGCTTCGACGCCTACCCGAGCTTCGAGGTGCGCGGCGCGGAGTTCCGCCGGCTCGTGGCCGAACTGCCCGGCTTCGAGGAGGAACCGCGATGAGCGCCAGCACCGGTTCCTGGGACGCCCGCCGCCCCGACATGTACCTGATCGCCCTCACCGTGGTACTCACGGTGGCCGGGTTGGTCGCGGTGTACAGCGCCAGCTTCGTGATCGCGCTCGCCCGCTTTGGTGACCCGAACTACTACATACTGCGCCAGCTCGCGTTCTGCGCGGTCGGAGTCGCTGGCCTGCTGGTGATGATGCGGATGGACTACCGCATGCTTCGTCCGCTCGCGGTGCCGCTGATGGTCGCGACGATGGGTATGCTGTTTGCGGTCCTCATCATCGGCCAGGAAGCTGGTGGCGCGCGCCGCTGGATCGGCGTCGGCGAACTCACGGTTCAGCCCGCCGAGTTCGCGAAGCTCACGGTGATCATTTACATGGCGGCGTGGCTTTCCAGCAAAGGCGCGAACGTACGCAGCTTCGAACACGGCCTGGTTCCCTTTGTCATCATCCTCGGCACGGTATCCGGACTGATCATGTTCCAGCCGAACATGGGCACAACCTTCATCATCTGCGTAATCACCGTCGTTATGTTCTGGACGGCCGGCGCGTCGTTCCTGCAGATGTCCGCTCTCGTCTCGCTTGGTGGAGTGCTCATGGCGCTGCTCGCGACGGTTGAGGGCTACCGCATGAATCGTCTGACGGCCTTCTTCAACGCCGAAGCGGACCCCCAGGGCACCGGCTTTCAGACGCTCCAGTCGCTTATCGCGATGGGCAACGGCGGCTGGGACGGCCTTGGACTTGGCGCCAGCCGCAGCAAGTTCTTCTACATTCCCGAAAGCCACACAGACGGCGTATTCGCGATTGTTGGCGAAGAACTGGGACTCATCGCCACCGTCTCGGTCGTTGTGATCTTCATGCTCTTCATGGTTCGTGGGTACCAGGTGGCTGGCCGCGCCCGCGACGATTTCGGAATGCTGCTTGCTACCGGCATCACGACATGGATCGCCGCGCAGGCGCTGCTGAACATTGGCGGTATCACGCGCGTTATCCCCCTCACCGGGGTTCCACTGCCTTTCTTGAGCTTCGGTAGCAACGCGCTCGTGGCGGTGATGCTGGCCGTAGGTGTACTGCTCAGCGTTTCCCGCTTCAGCCGAGACCGGAAAAGCGACGGGCAACAGGACCGTGGCCGAATTGTGCGGAGGCGCGGCGGATGAAACTCGCGCTGACCGCAGGCGGCACCGGTGGCCACATCTTCCCGGCGATTTCCGTGCTGGAAGCGTTGCGCGCGCGCCACGGGGAGGACCTCGACGTGCGCTTCTTCGGGCCAACGAACCGGGGCGAACGCGAGATGGTCCAGCCCACCGGGGTGCCTTTCGAGGCAATTCCCTCGGCCGCTGTGAGGGGCCGGGGACCCTTCGGCCTCGCAAAGAGCGGGTTCCAGTTGTTGCGGGGCATCGCGCTTGCGGTGAAAAAGCTGCGCAGCTACAGACCAGATGTTGTGTTCAGCACGGGCGGATACGCCAGCTTCCCGGCGAGCCTCGCCGCGAAGTTGCTTCGCCGGCCCCTGGTGGTGTACTTGCCCGACGTTAAGCCCGGCTGGGCTGTGCGCGTGGAGCAGCGTCTCGCGACAAGGCTGGCGACGACAACCGAGGCGGCGCTCGACTACCTGCCACGAAAGAAAACGGTGGTGACCGGGTACCCGGTGCGCTCCGACTTCTTCGTGCAAACGCGAGACGCAGCCCGGAATGCGCTCGGATTTGAAGCATCGGACCGCGTGCTCCTGATTGCGGGCGCGAGCCAGGGTTCCCAGGCAATCAACGAAGTCATCTTCGCCAACCTTGGCCCGCTGCTCAGGTCGGGGCCAGTGGTGCACATCACCGGGAGCGCAGACTACTCCCGCGCGGAACGTCTCAAGGGCGAACTTCCCGCCGAACTAGCAGAGAGCTACCACATTGCCGCCTTCAGGGGCGACCTTCCGACCGTGATGCTGGGCGCGGACCTGGCGATCATGCGGGCAGGCGCAAGTGTCATTGGCGAACTCCCGGCGGCCGCGTTGCCCTCCCTGCTCGTGCCCGGGCGTTTCGCCGGGGGCCACCAGCGCGACAACGCGAAATGGCTGGAAAACCACGGTGCCGCGGAAGTAGTCGACCAGGACAATCTTGAACTGCTCGCGCCCCGCGCATTGGCGCTGCTTGGCAATACCGAAAAGCTGGGCCGAATGCGCTCCGCCGCGGCCGAACTGGCCCGCCCAAACGCGGCAGCCGACATCGCGGCACTCCTGGTGGAGGTGGCAAGGCGATGAACCCCATCGAAGGGCCAGTCCACCTTGTTGGTGCCGGCGGCATGCACATGTCGGCCATCGGCATGCTGCTGCTCGAACAGGGCGTGGCTGTAACGGGCAGCGATCTGCGCATGTCTCCGCTCACGGACAAAGTCGTGGCGTTGGGCGGCCTCGTCCACGAAGGCCACGCGGCCGAGCATGTTGGCGAGGCGAAGCTTG
>CAZDZP010000080.1:0-10398 GCA_964509855.1 uncultured Anaerolineaceae bacterium
TCGCATCGGTCGGCACGAGCGTGAGGCCGAGACCCTTCACGCGTTCGCGCGTGTATTCGGCGATGGCCGCGTGCCGCGTGAAGATTCCTTCGAGGCCCTCGGCGCGCATGAGTTCGAACGCCGTGTCCATCTGGAAGTAGACAGCCATCGCGGGGGTCCACGGGTTCTCGCCTTTTTCTAGCGACGCCTTCGCCTTGCCGAGGTCGAAATAGAAGCGCGGCATCTTCGCGGTTTCGTAGGCCTTCCAGGCGCGTTCGCCCATGTAGACGAAGGCCAGGCCGGGGGCGACCATCCAACCCTTTTGCGAACCACTGACAACGACGTCGAGGTCCCAGCGTTCCACGGGGCAGGGGACAGACGACATGCTGGAGACGGCGTCAACGAGGATGAGCTTGTCGCGGGAGCGCACTTCCTTCGCGATGGTCTCAAGGTCGTTGGTAACGCCGGTGGAGGTCTCGTTATGCGTGACGAGCACGGCCTTGATATCCGGGCTGGCATCGAGACGGCGAGCGATTTCGGCCGGGTCAGCTGCGTCACCCCATTCGAGGGCATACTTCTCCACCTCGGCGCCATAGGCCGCCGCGATGGAGCCGAAGCGATCGCCGAAGGAGCCGATCGAAACCGACAGCACCTTGTCGCCGGGGCTGAGGGTGTTCACGACGGCAGCTTCGAGGCCGCCGGTGCCGGAGGTCGAAATCGACAGGACATCGGACGAGGACTGGAAGACCCAATTGAGGCCGTCGGTCACGCGGCGAAGGACGCCGGCGAATTCAGGGCCACGGTGGTTCATCATCTGACGGGCGCCCGCCTGCAGGACTTCATCCGGGCAGGGGGTAGGTCCGGGGATTCGAAGGTTCACGTATTGCGCTCCGGGAAAGGGTGGAATTTATGGTGTGTGGTGCAGGGCAAGGGGTCAACCGCGCAGCCTCACACATTTGTGAACAGGGCGAAGAATCTATCATCCACATCGTCTGCCCCAATGCCTTCGAAGCAGCGCCCACCCACGTACAATGACCCCGTGTCACAACCAGACTATCGCTCGCTCCCGTCGGTCGATCGGGTGCTAATGGAGCTAAGCGGCACTGCAGCCAATGGAAGCCACCAGGCCGCCACGGAAGCAGCGCGGTCGGCCGTCGCCGCCGCGCGAGATGCCCTTGGACGGGGAGAGCCCCAGCGAGGGCTAGAGGCAATCGCGGAGGACGCTCGCCGGCGGTTGGCGGCAATCGAACGTCCATCGCTGCGGCGGGTGATCAACGCCTCCGGTGTGATCCTGCAAACCAATCTTGGCCGCGCGCCGCTCAGTGACCGTGCGCGGGAAGCCATGGACGATGCCGCTCGTGGCTACACCAACCTGGAGTTCGACCTTGAGGACGGGGCCCGCGGCAGCCGACACGAGCACGTACGGGACCTCATCCGCCGCACTACGGGTGCTGAAGACGGGATCGTCGTGAACAACAATGCTGCGGCGCTGCTGATGGTCCTGCAGGTGTTCGCGCAGGGGAAAGAAGTCATCGTGTCGCGCGGGCAGGCGGTAGAAATTGGAGGCGGGTTTCGCATCCCGGACGTGTTGCGGCAGAGCGGCGCAACGCTGGTGGAGGTCGGGACGACCAACCGCACTTACGCGCGGGACTACGCAGAAGCCGTGACCGGGGAAACGGCCGCACTGCTCCGCGTCCACACGTCCAACTTCAAAGTCGTTGGGTTCGTGCACGAGCCATCGGTAGCCGAATTGGCAACGGTCGCGCGAGACAGCGGCGTCATACTGCTCGACGACCTTGGTAGCGGCTGCGTGCTGGACACGGCGCGGTTCGGGTTGGAGCACGAACCCACAGTGCAGGAGAGCATCGCGGCCGGGGTCGACCTCTCGCTCTTTAGCGGCGACAAGCTCCTCGGCGGGCCGCAGTGCGGGATCATCGTGGGACGAAGCGAGCACGTCGAAGCGTTGCGGCGCCACCCGCTGGCACGAGCACTGCGCGTCGACAAGTTAACAATCGCCGCACTCAATGCGACCCTGATGTCGTACGCGGAGGGACGGGCGATCGAACAGATTCCCGTGTGGCGGATGGTGACGGCTGAATCACAAGCGATTCGCAGGCGGGCGCGTAGCTGGGCATCTGTGGCCGGCGACAACGGATCAGTGGTGGCGAGCACGACAATGGTGGGCGGAGGATCGCTGCCGGGGCAAGGCGTACCCACGTGGTGCGCAGAGGTGCGAGTTCCCCAGGTAGAAGCACTTCATCGTGAACTGCGAAACGCTAGCCCCGCGGTTGTGGGCCGCATCGAAAACGGTGCGCTTTTGCTCGACCCGCGGACCGTCGACAAGGCCGACGACCGGTATGTTTCGAGCCTGTTACATCAGTACATTTCAATGCGCAGGGTTGACGCTGAAGTTTGACCGGCCCGGAAACAGCGCAGTACACTCCGTGCGTTACGAATTTCACAACCGGGCCGCGCTGAGCCGGGAATTCAATGACTCTTGAGATCCCTGAAGTCGTTATCAACCGCCTGCCAGTGTATGCGCGGGCGCTTGCTGCCTTCGCCGAACAGGGCGAAACAGTCGTGAGTTCGCAGACTCTGGGCGAGGCGCTGGACGTGACCCCGGCTCAAATTCGCAAGGACCTTAGCTACTTCGGCCGCTTCGGCAAACAGGGGCGGGGCTACAACGTTCCCGGCTTGCTGGCGAAGCTTCGCGAAATCCTCGGGTTGGACCGCCGCTGGCGGGTGGTTGTAGTAGGTATTGGCCGCCTTGGCCAGGCCATCGTGGAGTACGGCGGCTTCGAACCGCAGGGATTCCACATCGTTGGCGCCTTCGACTCCAGCGAGGAGCAGGTCGGCAAGATGGTCGGCGACGTTGAGGTCCGTCCCTCGACGGAGCTGGAGAACTTCCTGCTAGAAACCCGTGTTGACATCGGCGTGGTGGCAGTCCCGGCGCGGTTCGCCCAGGAGGTGGTCGATCAGCTGGTGGGCGCCGGTATTCGCGCGATCTTGAACTATGCGCCGATCACCGCGCACGTGCCGCCGGATGTGAGCATTCGCCACATCGACCCGGTGCTGGCGATGCAAAGCATGACCTTCTACCTGAAACGCCCGGCGGGCGCCAACGTGTTCACCGACTAGCCTGCGACGAGTCTGAGTTTTAGCGATCCGGCTGAGGGAAGAGCCCTACGAGGTTCTCTTCCTCGGTTGGCAGGCTGCGTTTGATGACGTCGATGTAGTCCAGCGCGATACCCGCGCCAATCGCAACACACTCCAATGGATTGTCCGCGACGTAGCAAGGCACGCCCGTTTCCTGCGTTAGGAGCTCGTCCATGTGGCGAAGCAGGGCGCCACCGCCGGTAAGCACGATGCCGCGGTCAATGACGTCGGCTGCCAGTTCCGGGGGAGTTTTTTCGAGCACGGCGCGCACCGTCTGGACGATCACGCCGAGCGAATCCTGGATGGCGTTGGAGATCTCCACGCTGCTGAGCGTAATGGTCTTGGGCAGGCCGCTGAGCTGGTCGCGCCCGCGCACCTGGGTATCGAGGCCTTCGTCGACGGGGAGTGCGCTGCCAATGGCAATCTTGATCTCTTCGGCCGTTCGCTCACCGATGATGAGGTTATGTCGCCGCCGGGCGTAGGCGACGATCGATTCATCCAGCCGGTCACCGGCCATGCGTACGGATTCGCTAACGACGATGCCGTAGAGCGAAATGATCGCAGCTTCGGTTCGGCCGCCACCAATGTTGACGACCATATTGCCGCGCGCCGTGCCGATCGGAATGCGGGCGCCAATCGCTGCCGCCAGCGGCTCGGGGACGAGGTGTGCCGGCTTTCGCGCGCCAGCTTGCTCGGCAGCATCGCGGACGGCGCGTTGCTCGACGCTGGTCACGCCCGCCGGGACGGTAACCATAACCTCAGGCCGGAGGAGGTTCATGCGTCCCGTAATGATGCCAATGAAGTAGCGCAGCATCGCTTCGGTCGTCAGATAGTCGGCGATCACGCCGTCGCGCATGGGGCGAATCACGCTGATGGAGCCCGGCGTGCGCCCTTGCATCGCCCGTGCTTCGTCACCAACCGCCACGATGCTACCGTCGCGGTTGTGTTTCGCCACAACGGATGGCTCGTTCACCACGATCCCCTGGTCCTTCACGTAGACGAGGATGTTCGCCGTACCAAGGTCGATGCCGACCTTTTTGGAAGAGAAGAACCGCATTGCCATCAGGAGCGCTCGAGTTCCACACCAAGTGCGCGCAACTTTGCGTCGAGCCGTTCGTAGCCGCGGTCGAGGTGGTGAATGTCCTCAATGATCGTTGTTCCGCTCGCGATGACCCCCGCGAGGAGAACGGCTGCACCCGCACGCACATCAAGCGCGCGGACGTTGCTTCCAAAGAGTGGCGTTGGGCCCGTGACCACGGCGGAAGAGCCGGTACCGCGAATGTCCGCTCCCATCTTGAGCAGTTCGCCAACGTAGAGCATGCGGTTATCAAACACCCGCTCGTAGACGCTGGAAACACCGGTAGCCTGGGTCAGCATGGTTGTGAGCGGCGCCTGGACGTCGGTTGCGATGCCGGGATAGGGCAACGCCTGGAAGTTGATCGGGCGCAGGGGTCCAGGGCGGGACACGTCGACGCAGTGGTCACCCACGCGGTCTACCTTCACGCCAGCCTCCCTGAGCTTGGCGAAGAGCCCAAACATGACGTCGACCGGCGCCTGCTCGAGTCGAACGGAGCCGCCCGACATTGCCGCCGCGATTGCGAAGGTGCCAGCCTCAATGCGGTCCGGCATGATCGCGAACTCTGTGCCGTGCAGTTCGCTCACGCCTTCGATTTCCAACAGCTGGGTGCCGATGCCGGAGATGTTAGCGCCCATAGCATTGAGGAGGTTTGCGAGTTCCTGGACTTCGGGTTCGGTGGCCGCATTCACGACGGTAGTGTGGCCGCGCGAAAGGGCGGCCGACATCATCACGTTCTGCGTCCCGGACACCGACGGATAGTCCATGAAGATTCTCGCGCCCTGCAGCGAGCCCGGGCCGTCGGGAGCGTGGGCTATCCAGCGCTCGCCTTCGCGCGTAATCGTGGCGCCGAGCGCTCGGAAGCCGTTCAGGTGGACGTCGATCGGGCGTTGGCCGATGGAATCACCGCCAGGTTCGGCGCAAGCTGCCCGCCCAAAGCGAGCGACGAGCGGCCCCATAACCTGGAAGCTGGCGCGGTTTTCCGTGATAAGCCGCGTAGGGGCCTCGACAATGTCGACGTTACCCGCGTTTATGCGCAGGTGGCTGGATGGTACGTAGTCCACCTCGGCGCCGAGGCTCCTCAACAGCTCGATGATAGACCGTGTGTCGCTCAAATCCGGGACGTTGGTGAGGAGCACGTCTTCGCCGGTTAGGAGTGCGGCGCACATCGCAGCAAGCGCATGGTTCTTTGCGCCGGAAATGCGCACGGTCCCGTGGAGAACTGTGCCACCCTGGATGACGTAGCGGGGGCCGCGTGTGCGCGTTGTGGTCATATGCTCAAGGTTCAGAATAGGCTGTGGCGGCACAGTGGGCCACACGACTAGTCACGGCCAACGAATGGTGTAGGGCCTTAACGTGATGCTGGCGTTGGCTATCCGCCCGGCCTCGGCGCGCCGGGATTGCGCCGGCGCCGCTCCGCGACACGAAGCCGCAGTAGCGACTTTTGCAGCGAAGCCTGGACGCGAGCGAGGTCGGCCTCCGTCCGGTGGCCACCTTCCCGCAGCTGCTTCAGCGTTTCTTCCGCGCGGGCGCGGGCGGCGCGGGCGCGGTCGAGATCGATTTCTTCAGCGGCTTCGGCCTGGTCGGCGAGGATAGAAATCTTGTCGTTGCGGACTTCCATGAAGCCGCCCGAGATCGCGAAGCTCTCTTCCTGCGTCCCGCGCCGGAAGACCAACTCGCCAAAGTCGAGCGTCGTCATAAGCGCGGCGTGGTGCGGCAGAATGGCCAGCTGGCCCTCCACGCCGGGGGCGATGAGGACATCGACCCCTTCTTCAACGCGCACGACGCGCTCAATGGTGACTATTTCGACAGTGAGCGGCATTGCGGGTTATTCCTCGGAGAGTTGGCGGCCCTTTTCGACAGCGGAGTCGATGTTGCCAACCATGTAGAACGCCTGCTCGGGCAGACCGTCGTGCAGACCGTCGAGGATTTCCGTGAAGCCGCGGATGGTGTCGCGAATTGCGACGTACTGGCCGGGCGTGCCGGTGAACTGTTCGGCAACGAACATGGGCTGCGTGAGGAAGCGCTGGATCTTGCGAGCGCGCGCCACCGTCAGCTTGTCATCTTCCGAAAGCTCGTCGATGCCGAGGATGGCGATGATGTCCTGCAGGTCGCGATAGCGCTGCAGCACACCCTGGACGCGGCGGGCGGTGTCATAGTGCTCCTGGCCGACGAGTCGAGGCTCGAGCGCGCGGGAGAACGACGACAGCGGGTCCATGGCCGGGAAGAGCGCCTGCTCAGCGAGCGAGCGTTCGAGTGCCACAACGGCGTCGAGGTGGCCGAAGGTCGTGGCCACACCCGGGTCGGTGTAGTCGTCAGCGGGCACATAGATAGCCTGGAATGACGTGATCGAACCCTTCTTCGTGGAGGTAATGCGCTCTTCGAGGTCGCCCATTTCCGTTGCCAGCGTCGGCTGGTAACCCACGGCGGAAGGCATGCGGCCGAGGAGTGCGGACACTTCCATGCCGGCGAGGGTGTAGCGGTAGATGTTGTCGACGAAGAAGAGTACGTCCTTACCTTCAACGTCGCGGAAGTACTCGGCCATGGTGAGGCCGGAGAGGGCCACGCGGAGGCGCACGCCGGGCGGCTCGTTCATCTGGCCGAAGACCATGGCCATCTTCGGCAGCACACCCGAGTCCTTCATTTCGTGCCAGAGGTCGTTGCCTTCGCGGGAGCGCTCGCCTACGCCAGCGAAGATGGAGTAACCACCGTGTTCGCGGGCGATGTTGGAAATGAGCTCCTGGATAACAACGGTCTTGCCAACACCAGCGCCCCCATAGAGGCCGACCTTACCGCCGCGGACGAGCGGGGCGATGAGGTCGATGACCTTGATGCCCGTTTCAAGGATGGAGGGGGTCGTTTCCTGCTCGTCGAAGGAGGGAGCCTTGCGATGAATTGGCCACCGCTCGACATCGGCGTCAATTTCCATCGCATCGATTGGGTTGCCCAGCACGTTGAACATGCGGCCAAGGGAGGGTTCGCCAACGGGCACCGCGATAGGCTGGCCGGTATCGACCGCCTTCGTGTTGCGGCGGAGGCCGTCGGTGGTGTCCATTGCCAGCGCGCGCACCCAGTTGTTGCCGATGTGCTGCTGCACTTCGGTCACCAGGATGCCGCCGTCTTCAAGGATGATGTTGACGGCGTTGTTAATTGCCGGGAGCTGCCCGGGCGGGAATTCAATGTCGATGACGGTGCCAATAATTTGGACGACTCGTCCTTCGGCGGCTGCTGTCATGACCATGTTGGATCCTCCATTCGTGTCCTCATGCTAGGACTTTGACGCAAAGCGTTGTAGCCGCTCTTCCATATCGGGCCCGCGGCCGGGGCTGTTTTCACGTTCGTACCGCAAGCCTTCTCCGAGCCCAAGTTGCTGGCCGCGGTTCACCAGCATCTTGTCGGCACGCAAGGTGTGCCAGGAGTTTGCAACAATAGTCTGCGCAAGTTCGCGCGTTCGTTCCTGCAGCTCACCGTCCGGCACGCACAGGTCAACGAGGTTGATCTCGGCGGCATGGGTAGCGTCAATTGGCTGCCCGGTGAGCATGAGCATCTTCGCACGCCCTGCACCAACACGGCGCGGCAAGCGCTGGCTCATGCCCCAGGTGGGGGTAAGCGAGAACTTGCCGTGCGTATCGGCGAAGCGGGCGGATTCGGCGGCGACGATGAGGTCGCAGCCCAGGACGACTTCGAGCGCGCCGGTGTAGCAATGGCCGTGGACCGATGCGATGACGGGCTGGGGAAGTGCCTCGATAGCGTCAATGGTCTCAGCCTGGAAATGCGGGCTGGGAGCACGGTCGCCGGCCAAAATGGCTTTGATGTCGTTCCCGGCGGAGAAGGACTTGCCTTCGCCGCGGAGCACAACGCAGCCAATCGCATCAGATTCGTTCGCGATCGCATCAAGGTGGGCGCGGAGTTCGACAAACATCGAGGGACTCATCGCATTGAGCGCTTCCGGGCGATTCAAGCTCAGGGTCGCGACACCGTCGGCGTCTTCGCGGAGTACGAGCTGGCTCATGCGGCCACCCCTACGACTTTGCCGGCTTCGAACTCGAGGAGCGATTCCATCACACGTTCGCAGGGCGGCAGTTCGAGGCCCTGGGTGTAGGCCGTGCGGACCGCCCACACCGTCATGCCGGCTGCGGTCGCAGAACTGATCCCGGCGGGGGCGTCTTCGATTGCCAGGGCACGCGACGGCTCTACGTTCACCCGTGCCGCTGCAAGCAGGTAGATGTCGGGCGCGGGCTTTCCTTCGCGCACTTCCGAGCCTGAGATGATTTCGTCGAAGGCGTTCAACAGGCCAATCTTCGAAAGGGCCGCTTCAACCCACGGCAGAATCGATGACGAGCAGACAGCGATGGGAACGCGCCCCTTGAGCGACTCCACTGCTTCACGCGCGCCGGGCAATGCCTCGCTGCGTTCACGATAGAGGTCGACCAGCATCGGCTTGTAGCGCTCGCTGTACTCTTCGTAGGGCCGCTCAAGACCGAAGTCTGCGATGAGTTCCTTCCAGCCAGACTTGGTGCCCATGTACGGCTTGTACTGATCGAGAGTTATCGAATGGCCCTCTTCCGCGAGCAGGCTGTTGACTGCCTCGAAATGCAGCGGCTCGCCGTCCACAAGGACGCCGTCCATGTCAAAGATGACTGCATCGAAGCGGGGCAGCTTAGTCCTCCAGCGCGGCGGCGCCACCGACGATGTCCAGCAGTTCGCTGGTGATCTGTTCCTGGCGAGCCTTGTTGTAGGTGAGGGTCAGTTCCTTCTCGATTTCGAGCGCGTTGTCGGAAGCATTCTTCATCGCCACCATGCGGGCGGACTGTTCGCTTGCTGCCGATTCCAACACGGCTTCGTACACGAGCATTTCCACATAGCGCGGCAGCAGTCGTTCGAACACGTCCGCCGGGGAAGGTTCGAAGATGTAGTCCTGGCGGTACTCTTCGGCCTCTTCGTCGTCCGCAAGGCGGGGCGGCTCAATCGGAAGCAGCTGCTTCACGACGGGACGCTGCACAGCGGTGGTAACGAACTCCGAATAGCTCAGGTAGACGCGGTCTACCTGGCCTTCGGTGAAGTCTTCCATGATGAGACGGGCGATGGCGTCCGTATCGAGCTGGTTCGGATAGTCACCCAGGTCGGTGAACTCGGCGGCGACTTTAGCGCGGGCTCGCAGGAAGAAGTCGCGACCCTTTTTCCCGACAGCGACAATGCTGACGGGGTCAGTCTGCTGGGCCACGAAGATGCCCCCAGAGCGATTCACGTTTGCGTTCAACGCGCCGCAGAGGCCGCGATCTGGGGTGATGTGCAGAAGCCCGACCGTCTGAACTTCGCGCTGGGCAAGCAGCGGATGGACTTCGCCACCTTCAGATGGGTCGGCGGAACTCGCGAGGCCAGCAAGAACCAGCTGGATCTTTTCGGCATAGGGCCGAGACGCCAGCGCACGGTCCTGGGCGCGGCGCATCTTGGATGCCGCGACGAGCTGGAGCGCGTTCGTGATCTTCTGCGTGTTCTTGATTGACGCAATTCGCCGACGAAGCTGCCGGATGGTTGCCATGCTTGCCTCTTCCCGTCGCGAGACGGGCTGCAGCTCATGCCGCAGCCCGAATCTGATTTGCCAGCCCTAGTAGGGCACGTTTTCCTTGAAGCTGGTGAGGAGGGACTTGAGACCTTCCTCGATATCCTCCGTCAGGTCCTGCTCGGTCATGATCTTGTCGACAAGTTCCGGGTTGTTGCTCTTCAGGTACTTGCGGAGTTCGGCTTCGAAGTCCTCGATCTTCTCGAGCGGAACATCGGCCAGGTAACCGCGCTTGAGCGCAAAGATGATGGCGACCTCTTCCGAAAGATCGAGAGGGGCGAACTGGCCCTGCTTCAGGACCTCATTCACACGCTGACCGAATTCGAGCTGGCGGCGGGTCGTCTGGTCGAGGTCACTCGTACCGAACTGGGCGAAAGCCTGAAGTTCGCGGAACTGCGAGTGGTCGCCTTTCAGACCGCCGGATACCTTCTTCATGATCTTCGTCTGCGCGGCAGAACCCACCCGGCTCACGGAGAGACCGACGTTCATCGCGGGGCGGATGCCGGAGTTGAAGAGGTCCGACTCCAGGTAAATCTGGCCGTCGGTGATGGAGATCACATTGGTGGGGATATAAGCCGACACGTCACCCAGCAGCGTTTCAATGATAGGCAGGGCAGTCAGGGAA
>CAZDZP010000081.1:0-4381 GCA_964509855.1 uncultured Anaerolineaceae bacterium
GGCGCCGGGAAGAGCTGGAACTCGTACTCGACAACGACGCCGAAGTTGCCGCCACCGCCGCGGATGGCCCAGAAGAGGTCGGGGTTCTCGGTCGCGCTGGCGGTGCGGATTTCACCATCAGCCGTGACAACGGTGACCGAAATCACGCGGTCGGCGGCGAGCCCGTACTTGCGAACGAAGTAGCCGATGCCACCACCGGTGACGAGTCCGCCAACGCCCACGCTGCCGGTGTCGCCGGTGGTAAGCGCGAGGCCCACTTCAGCAGCGGGAATCGCAAGGTCACGGCTGTGAGCGCCGCCCTGGACGCGGGCTGTCTGCTTTTCGGCATCGATAGTGACGCCGCGCATCGTCGAAAGGTCGATGTTGAGCGAGCCGCTGATGGTGCTGTGGCCGGCGATGGAATGGCCGCCGCCGCGGACGGCGAGGGGGAGGTCGTTCGCAACGGCGAACTTCACGGCTTCGGAAACGCATTCAGCGGTGGTGGGTCGAACGATGATCGAGGGGAAGCGGTCCTGGGTCAGGGCCTTCGTCTGGCGGGCGACCGCGTAGCCTTCGTCGCCGGGGATGATGACTTCGCCGCTGACGCGCTGGCGAAGAAGTTCGATCGCGGAAGCACTGTTCGTTGTGCTCATTGTGTTTGTGTTCTCCGTGAGCCCCGGTGGTGTGTGTATGTGGGGCCTGCATTCACAATCGCGCCCCGCGACCTTTGTTTCCTCACTCATATGGTGGAGCCGGTGGAGAGACGTTCGTGAGGGAACCAGCGATAGGCAATGGGGGATGCGAACCGCGTTCGTGCACGCCGCGAGCGCCAACCGGTCCCGGGGGCCATTGCCACGGGTGGTAGAGTCTCCGCGAAGGGGGCCGCCATGCTCCGAAACTATCTGCTTCCCGCGTTGGTCACGTCCGCATTGCTGCTCGCCGCTTGCGGCGGAGACGACGACAACGGAGGCGAACCTCCCTTCGGCTTTCCAGGCAGCGAAAACCGCACCCCCGATTCAAGCGATGACAACGGCGGCGGCGGCGATACCGGTGGTGACGGGGACGCCGGCCAGGTCACGCTCACCACTCAACCGGGACGGGCCACAGTCGGAGTCGATGGCAGGACAATCGAGTACCAGGTCGCAGGATCGCTTTACTACAGCTGCGAGCTCCTCGACGACAGGATCACCATCAACTACCAGACCGGCGATGGACACGATCTGCTCATCCAGGGCAGCCTGCAGCCGAACGGCTGGGTCGCGAACATCACCTTCAAGTCGTCCGACGAGACCAACGTGCAATACAGCGCCAACATCCCGGCCGACGCCGACGCTTTCGGACTGGTCGGCACTGACTTCAGCTTCGAAGGAACGGTGACGCGCATTGAAGGCCGCGACCTGTCAGACGTCGAGGAAGTGCCCGCCACCATCGCCGTGAACTGCGCCGCGCCGGGCGGCGATCCTTCCGCGACGATCGGTGGCGAAACCTTCGTCGTCCCGCTGAGCGGTGCGCAAAGCGTGACCTGCGATGTCTCGCCAGAACGGTTCGAAGTGCGGATCAATCGACTGGCCATAGACGACCTGCAACTGGAAGCGCAGGGGCGGCAGGAATCCGGCAACTGGGTGGGGTCGGTGGGTGTCCTGTCTGGCGGGGAACGAATCCGTTCGACGCTCCCGCAGGATGGCGAAGGGCTCGAAATCGACGGCTCAACCGTGACCTACACGGGCGTCTTCGAAGACGCGGACGGGGTGGAAGCGGAAGGGTCGCTTTCAGTTACCTGCCAGTAGGAACGCTGCTGGAGGCAGACCCGGCTTCATTGCTGGTTCACCTCGGCCGGCCGGAATCTGATGAAGGCCCGGTCCAGGCTCACCACGTCAGCAGGCGTTATCCGGTGATCGCTGGCAATTTTGAGCGCGATTTTTCCCGGTGCTACACCGCTGTCAAAGAGCGACTGGTACTGCGCTGCCACCAATGCGGGATCTGCTTCCAGGAACCCGACCATCTCTTGCTTCTGGCCCCGCCGATAGACGCGGACTTTCCGCCCTCCCGCGAAGTTGATCCGCCACGGTGCAGGCGTGAACACCACCGCCCCATCGCCGGTTTCGAACCACCCGGTCGGAATCCGAAACGTTCGCTCGCTGCGCCTCCCTTTGAACTCGAGCAGGACGAACGGCTTGACCAGCCGTCCCAACGGGCTTCGAAGCACGATCCGCATGATTGGATTGAGCACACGCACCAGCGACTTGGGAGGCCGTGCATCCTGGACCTGGGCGCTCAATGCGTTGTCCCGGTGAACGTTCCGATGATCGCCATGTCCACACCCCCTTGCACCCGCACCGCATGTTTCGAAACAACGAAGCCCAACCGGCGCCGGGCACCCGACTCCTAGACTACAGGCACGTCGCAATGGCGGTGCGCGCCGCCCGCGCTGTACGCTGAATACATGACTTCTGACCTCGGCATCCCGCTTTCCGTACTCGACCTGGCGCCCGTAGCGGAAGGGTCGACGCCCGGCGACGCGCTGCGAAACTCGCTCGACCTCGCGCCGCGCGTCGAAAAGCTCGGCTACACCCGCTACTGGGTGGCCGAACACCACAACATGCCGGGCATCGCCTCCTCGGCGCCGGCGGTGTTGCTGGCGCACATCGGCTCCGTGACCTCCACGATTCGCATCGGCTCCGGCGGCGTGATGCTGCCCAACCACTCCTCGCTCGTCATCGCAGAACAGTTTGGAATGCTCGAAGCGCTGCACCCTGGCCGCGTCGACCTCGGCATCGGCCGCGCCCCCGGCAGCGACCAGCTGACCGCGCGGGCACTCCGGCGCATCCACCTCCCCGGCCGCGACGCCGAAGACTTCCCCGCCCAGCTCGTCGAGCTATTCGGCTACTTCGATGGCGCCTGGCCCGAAGGCCACCCCTACGCCCAGATCACCGCCACGCCCGGCCGCGACAACAAGCCCGCCATCTGGATGCTCGGCTCGTCGGACTTCGGGGCGGAAGTCGCGGGCTACCTTGGGCTGCCGTACTCCTTCGCCCACCACTTTTCTGGACAGAACACGATGGCGGCGATTCAAACCTACCGCGAAACCTTCCGGCCCGGTGGCGCCATCGATAAGCCCTACCTCGCGCTCGGCGTAAACGTCGTCTGCGCCGAGACCGAAGAGCACGCGAAATGGCTCGCCAGCTCGGGCTCGCTTTCGTTCGTACGCCTTCGCAGCGGCCGCCCGGGACGCTTCCCTTCGCCCGAAGAAGCGGCGGCGCACGAGTACACGCCCTTCGAACAGGCGCTCCTCGACGAGCGCACGAGCTCCCAGGTCATCGGCGACCCCGCCAGCGTCAAGGCCCAGCTCGCCGACCTCGTCCAGCGCACCGGCGCCGACGAACTCATCATCACGACTATGGTCCACGACCACGCCGAGCGCGTCCGTTCCTACCAACTGGTGGCGGCAGCGACCGGCCTGGAGCCCCGCGCCAGCAGCTGAGCATGACGCGAGGAGCAGTGGGCCAACCGCGTGCGCCCCTGCATGTCAGGCGGGCGCTTTGCCCCCCTGCGCGCCGGGCGTCTTTGCCGCCGCCTTGCCGCTTCGCATCCGGTGGAGCAACTCTGGCCCGTGCGACTCCAGCCGATTGGCGGCGAGCCGGCCGAACGCCCATCCGAACAGACCTCCGCTCGCAATTCCCAGCGGCGCCCCGAACCAGGCGGCGGCTCCAAGCTCCCACACCTCCGCCGCCGCCACTACGCCGACGGCCGGCGCCGCTAACAGGGGAGTTGCCGCCATCGCAACGAACACGGGCAGGACGTTGTCGGCGCTCGAATCATTCGGCCCGCTGCGGCGCTGTGGATCGAGCAGCGGCGCCAATCCGTACACCGAAACCAGCACCGCCAACCCGGGTCCGCCGAGCAGGAGCGCGGGCAAGGCGGCGAGCGTCCACGGCCAGGTGTCATGCGCACCGCTCACTACCGTGGCGACGATAGTGATCGCCACGGCAAGCGGCGCGAAGACCAGGAACCACGCGACCTGCCGGCCGCGGACATCTGCGTGCGCGGCACGAGGCGCGAGTTCCGTTTGCCAAAGCGCCGTCCCGTCCAGTCCGTAGAGGTTCGTCGCGCATACGATTCCCCACCCGGCCAACACCAGCCCGGCGTAGGGCACCAGGTCGGCAAGCCCAAGAAGCAGCGTGATCACCGTCAGCAGTCCCGTCGTCCAGATTGTCGTACGCAGTTCGAGCGCCCGCCACGGATCGCGCAGCCACGTCAGCACCTCCTTGCGGACGACCCCTCCGATGGGCGTGGCCGGCAACCGTTCAAGGAGCGCCGAAGTGGCGATCGAAACTCGGCCGGATGACGTGCGCGCGCTTGGACGGGTTGTGAGACGGCTCACCAGCAGCCGCGACCATGCGAC
>CAZDZP010000081.1:4391-10194 GCA_964509855.1 uncultured Anaerolineaceae bacterium
CCCGGCCAGCAATGCCGCCACCGTCAGCCAGTCCGAACGCGCTGCCGCCGTCACCGCCGCGGGAGCCCAGCCCGTTGGCGCGTACCGCGCCGCATCTTCTAACCAACCCTGCGCTCGCTCGAGAGTCCCGGTCGCATAGTCGACGTCTCCAAAGGAGAGCAGCGGCCAGAGGAACATCAGGGAGAGCATCACTGCGAACTGCATCGCCACCAACTCGCGGCCAATCCGGGACTTCATCCCTTCCCCCAACACGCCCACCAGCATTTTCGAAAGCAGCGCGAGGAAGAGTAAAAGCAAGACCGCAGCAACCACGCCCACCAGCCCGGGACCCACACCCAGTCGCGCTCCATAAGCCACGAGTCCGGCCAACGCAACCACCGTGACCGCCGCGAGTATCCCAACGAACGTTGCGGCGAGCAGTCCGGCCGCAAGGCGACGTGACGAAAGGGGCAACAACGCGAAGTACTCCGGCCGCAGCGGATCGCGTCCGAAGATGAGCGGGACAACGATCCAAACGAGCATCCACGCACCGAAGGCGACGGCGAACGCCAGCGACGCCTCGGATGGGGTCATGTCCGCGAAAAGCCCCATGGCAAGAGTATCCCACGCCCAAAGCAATCCCATGCCCAGGCCCAGCCAGTGCAACCCGGTGAACGACCGCCGTGTGGCGGCGAACTTCATCCGGAGGAAGACGTTAACCACGACAGCCCCTCCGTCTCGACCTCCACGGCGCCCACGAGTTCGGCAAAGCGGTCCTCAAGGCTGCTCCCTCCGCGCACCTCGTCGAGCTGTCCTGCAGCGACCACGCGGCCACCGTCGATAACGGCGACGTGGTCGCAAAGCTGTTCAACGAGCGCCATCACGTGGCTGGAAAGGATGATCGAACCGCCGCCCTGCACAAAGCGCTGCAGGATTGCCCGCAGCGTCCGCGCGGAAACCGGGTCCACTGCCTCGAACGGCTCGTCCAGCACCAGCAGTCGTGGCGCGTGGAGAAGCGCTGTGGCGAGGCCGATCTTCTTCCGCATCCCAGCGGAGTAGTTCACGACCTGCTTGTGATCTTCCTCCTCCAGGTCGAGCAGTCGCAACAACTCGGCGCTGCGCTGCGCAACCGTCTCCGAATCGAGCCCGCGCAGCAGCCCCAGGTAGGTCAACAACTCTCGTCCGGTCAGTTGTTCCGGCATGGCGAGTCCATCCGGGAGCACGCCAACGAGCGCCTTCGCCGCCACCGGGTTACTCCACACATTGACACCGAAGATGCGCGCCGTCCCGCTATCGGGCCGGAGCAGTCCCACCGCCATCGAAAGAGCGGTGGTCTTGCCCGCCCCGTTCGGGCCGACCAGTCCATAGAACGAGCCACGAGGAACCTTGAAGCTCACCTTGTCGACGGCCACCGTCGTACCGAACTGCTTGGAGAGAGCATCCAGGTCGAATGCTGGCTCCTCGGCCAAGCCTGTCGCATCCATCGTTATCGTGTCCGCGTCGCCGGGACCCATCATGCATCGCGCCTCGTGAGGAAGAACCAGGCGGCTCCAAGGAAAATTGCCATCCACACCGCGGTGATGATCCCGCCTGTGAGCGGGTCGCTATACCGTGACGACTCGACGATGTGCCCGATAGCCACACTGTCCATCGCCGGTCCCGGCAGCAGGCTAACGACGTTCTCCTGCCACCACCGGGGCAGCAGTCCAACGAAAATCTCGGGGAGCCAGAGGATGCCCAGTACGGCCGTGATCGCTCCTGCGGTGCTGCGCAACACGAATGCGAGGGCCAGGCCCATGATCGGGAAGAGCGGCCCCATCAAGGAGAGTGCAATGACCGCGCGGCGGGCGTCCGGGTCGTCCAGCCCCACGCTGGGCATGTCGTAGGAACCATGGATTGCCTGCCCCACGTAGAACATGCCAACGGTCATGATCGTGCTGAAGATGACGAGCACCACCGCGACGACGACGACCTTCGCCGCGAGCACGCGCCAGCGTCGCGGTGTCGCAATCAGCGTTTGGCGGATCATCCCACTCGAGTACTCACCGGAAGCGGCGAGCACACCAAAGACCGCGAACACAATGCCGCCGAAGATGATCCCCACCATCGAAAACATGATCGGCTCGAAGTCGGCCTGCTCCGCCGCGTTCCAATCGTCATAGGTGCTGCCAACGGCGAGTGCCACAAGCGCGGTCGTGCCAATCGAAAGCAAAAGGCCGAGCGCAAGCATGATGTAGGTCGACCGCATCGAAAAGAGCTTCGACCACTCCGAAGCCAGCGTATCGGTGAAGCGGGTCGGGCGGACGGCTGGTGCGGTAGCCGGCGTGGCGGTCATGAACGAGTCTCCTGGTCGGTGTCGGATTCAGCGGTAGGTGTGCCCGCGGTGACTGCGCGCACTGTCTCGGCGATGGCTTCCGGGTCGGGAGCGGCCGACTGGTATTCGACACTCCCCTGGGTCAGCTCCATGAAAGCCGTCTCCAGGCTCGCGCGGCGCGGCGTGAGTTCATGCAGCAGGATGCGCTGGTCGAAGGCCAGTTGGGCCACCTGCGGTGTCTCCATTCCGGTGACCATGAGCGCGCCGTCCGCTTGGGTTACACGTGCGCCAGCGGTTTCCAGCAGCGGCACCAGTTCGGCGGCCTGGGGCGAAACCACGTGCACGTGATTCCCGGCGCTGTGCGAAGTGAGGTCGGCGATGCTGGTGTCGGCGATGAGGCGGCCCCGCCCGATAACCAGCACATGGTCCGCCGTTTCCTCCATCTCGCTCATCAGGTGGCTGGACACGAGGATCGTTCGCCCCTCATCCGCCAGCCCCTTGAGCAGTGCGCGGACCCAGCGGATGCCTTCCGGGTCAAGGCCGTTGACCGGTTCGTCGAAGAGCAGCACACGCGGGTTTCCCAGCAGCGCCGTGGCGATGCCGAGCCGCTGCGACATACCAAGCGAGAACCCGCCGACCTTGCGACCCGCTACCTCCTTGAGGCCTACCTGTTCGAGCACCTCATCAACGCGCCGCTTCGGCAGCCCCCCAGCTTTGGCCAGCCAGGTGAGATGTTGGCGCGCGGTACGCCCACCCTGCATTCCCTTCGCATCGAGCAGGGCGCCCGCCTCGTGCATCGGCGCGGGCAGGCTTGCGTACGACCGCCCCGCCACCGTCACCGACCCGCTGTCCGGGTAGTCGAGTCCCAGGATCATCCTCATCGTTGTGGTTTTGCCGGACCCGTTCGGGCCCAGGAAACCGGTAACAAGCCCGGGCTTTACCGCAAAGCTCAAGCGGTCGACGGCAATCGTTTTCCCGTAGCGTTTCGTTACATTATTGACTTCAATCATATGCTGTTTCCCTTTCGCCAATGACAGGATAGCTGGTTCGTCGCGAGTTAAGCCGACTTCGGCCGCACCGCGACATCGCGCACCACGGCCCACGTCAACGCGCCGATGACCACGACTAACGCCAGGTGGATGGCCGCGACAACCGGCAGCGGCATCTCTGCGAGAGCGGAAAGCCTCTCGGCGACCGCTCCGAAGGGGCCAGCACTCGGTTCCAGAACAGCGCCTGAGATGCCAGCGAACACAATGGCGCCGAGGAGTGCCGCGCCGCCCAACACGTCCGAGCGGTACCAGGCGGCGGCGACAAAAACACCACCAGCCGTCCAGAGCGTCACCAGCATCAGCGACTGGAGCAGCACCAGGTGCAGTTGCAGCGGACCGGTATACAACTGCCTGTCCTGCACGTCCTGTGGCCATCCCGCGATCTGGTAGAGGCCGGCCTCAGCAACGTAGGTCACCGTCACCAACACACTAACCAATACAGCGAAAATCAACGTGAAGGAAATCGCTTGCGCCATGTACTCGCGGCGCGTTTGGCCGTGCGTCAGGTGCAGCGGCAACACCGACCAGCCAACGTACACACCGATAAACAACGCGTACCACTGCGGAATCTGCGCCGCCATGTCCCACCCGCTCCGCTCGACTTCCCGCCAACTGGCGTAGGCGAGGATGGCGACGAAAACGAATGCCACGAACCCCAGCCAAACTAGCACCGCGAAGGACAGCTGTTCCTTCAACAGGTAGGTGGGGATGAACGATTCGAATCGCCCCCTCTGGCGTTGGGTTGCAACTGCTGGTGTTGTGGTCATGACTCTTCCCCCTGTGTTGCAGGCTGGGTCGTGAGATGCACGAAGAGGTCCTGTAGCGGCACGGCCTCCATCTCGAGGCCGGCTGCGCGGGCTTTCGCTCGTGCTTCGGGCGAGACCGTGCCGACTATCACCGCCGAGGCGGTTGGTCCCAGCGTGCGGCGGCTCAGTACGGTGAACGGCGCCACGAACGCGTCCACCGCCGCGGCGGGACCAACGATGGAGACGCCACGTGCGCGCAGCGCCTCCGCATCCTCGTGCAGCACCAGGCGGCCGTGGTCGATCATCACAACCTGCTCGAAGAGCGCGCTCACCTCTTCGATGAGGTGGGTGGAAATGATGACCGTGCGCGGGTGCTCCATGTGGTCCTGCAGGAGCGCGTCGTAGAAGGCGTAGCGCCAAGGGGCGTCCAGCCCCAGGTAGGCCTCGTCGAACATCGTGAACGGAGCGCGCGCTGCCAGCCCGAGCGTGCACGCCATCGCGGCACGCTGCCCGCGGGAAAGCTGACCAATCTTCTTCTCAGGCGAAAGCTCGAAGCGTTCCAGCAGGGCGAGCGCGTAGTCGTTATCCCAGTGCGGCCGCATGGTGGTGGCAAAGGCCAGGGCGGAATTGACGCGCTCGCTGCCGTCGACGGTGTCGCCGCCTTCGCGAATCAGGCAGATCTCACGGGTCACGGCCCCGTTCTCGAAAACCGGCTCGCCCCCGATGAGCACTTCCCCGGCGGTCGGCTTGCGAAACCCGGCAACCAGCGAGAGCAGCGTCGTCTTGCCAGAGGCGTTGCGCCCCAGCAATCCATAGATGCCGTTGCCCTCCAGGCGGAACGTGACGCCATCGAGAGCGACAACGTCGTCGAAGCGCTGAGTAAGGTCCCGGACCTCAACAGTCGGGTTCATGGAGTGTCCTCCCTTGCGGATTGCTGGATGTGGGAGGCGATATCCTCGAGCGGGATGCCAATGGCGCGCGCCTCCGCCAGCATCGGTTCCACGACTTCGGCGAAGAACCGCTCGCGATGCTCCTGGCGCAAACGCGCCGGCGCATCGGGGCTGACGAACATCCCAACCCCCCGGCGCTTGTAGAGGATTTCGCGGTCAACGAGCTGCTGAAACGCTTTCGCCGCGGTGGCGGGATTGATCCGATAGAACGAGGCATATTGGTTGGTAGACATGATCTGTTCATCCGCTTTCAACGCGCCGGCAAGAATGTCGGACTCAATGCGGTCCGCTATCTGCCGGTAGATGGGGCTGCGGTCATCGAACAACTTCGCCTCCTCTGCGTTGGTTCTTTACTTAGCTAATGAACCATAGAGCAAGGCGGTTGTCAACCACGTCCCCGCACGGATGGCGGTAAAAAGGCCCCGATTTCCCGGCAACGGCTACCAGCCCGCCTCGGCGCGGATCCCGGCCACCGTTTCAAGATGCCGTTCGTGGTCGCCGGCGAAGCGCAGCACCACGTGGGACGCGCCAGCGTCGATGAACGACTGGATCCACTCCCTCGCGCCCACGGCCGCGCCGGCATAGCACGCCTGCACGCGTTTAATCGCCGCGGCGGGCACCGAGTAGTACTCCTCGAGGAAGCCATCGACCTGCCCTTCGGCGGCTGCCGCGTCGTCGTTGATGGCGAGCGTCAGGTAGACCGTGCAGGTGACATCGCCAGGGGCGCGGCCAGCTTCGGCGGCCGACGATTGCACCGTCTTCCAG
>CAZDZP010000082.1:0-10105 GCA_964509855.1 uncultured Anaerolineaceae bacterium
ATCTCTTCAAAAACGCGAATCGCTTCCTCGATGCGGAGCGAAACCCCCGGCTCCATCCCGCTGATGAAGTACTCCTTCGGCACGCCAATCTTCATCCCCTTGATGTCGCGGCCGAGGTAGTGTCGATAGTCGGGCTTCGGTTCCGGGTTCGTCGTGCTGTCGCGCGGGTCGTGCCCGGCGATGCAGTCGAGCATCGTCGCCAGGTCTTCGATGTCGCGCGAAATCGGCCCCACCTGGTCCAGCGAGCTACCGAACGCCACGATCCCAAACCGGCTCACGCGGCCATAGGTCGGGTCGAGCCCGGCCACACCACATAGCGACGCGGGCTGGCGGATGCTGCCACCGGTGTCACTTCCGAGGGCGATCAGGCACTCGCCCGCCGCCACTGCCGCTGCCGATCCACCTGAACTACCGCCGGGTACGAGGTCCAGCCGCCATGGGTTGTGCGTCGGGCCATACGCCGAATGCTCGGTGCTCGAGCCCATCGCGAATTCGTCCATGTTGGTTTTGCCAACCATGACGGCGCCCGCTTTACGCAGCTGCTCGTAGACATGGCTGTCGTACGGCGGGACGAAGTTTTCGAGGATCTTCGAACCGGCCGTGGTGCGCACGCCGGATGTGACGATCAGGTCCTTCACGCCCACCGGGATCCCCGTGAGCGGCGTTGCGGCGCCCGCCCCGAGGCGAACGTCCGCTTCCTTCGCCTGTTCCAGCGCGAGGTCCGCTGTCACGGTGATGTACGAATGCACCGACGGCTCTACCGCCTCAACCCGTGCGAGAACTGATTCCGTAAGTTCGACCGCGGTGAAATCTTTGTTCCGCAGGCCCTCGTGCGCTTCGTGTCCCGTCAGCCGCCAGAGTTCGTCCTTCGCCGTCATTCCAGCACCGCCCGGACTCGCAGAAGCCCATCCTCGGTCTCCGGGGCGTTCGCCAGCACGGCGTCGCGCGGGAGCGAAGGCGTAACCTCGTCGCTGCGCATCACGTTCGCGAGCGGCAGCGGATGGGCGGTTGGCTCCACTCCCTCCGTGTCAACGGCTGAGAGCGCCTCGAAGTGATCGAGAATGCCCGAAAGCTGGGTCGCGAAGCGGTCGACTTCCTCGGGAGTCAATCCGACTCTCGCGAGGCGGGCGATATGGAGTACCTGTTCAGGGCTAAGGGACATGGCCCAAGCGTACAACGGCGCTGCCTTTACCGCTCCAATGGCTTCCCGATTGGCGCTTTGATACTGTTATTGACATGTCGAATCCGCAGGTGCGCACCCGCACGCATCGCCCCCCGACAGGCGGATCACGTTGAGCCAGGCCATCGTGCGCCGTCGCCTCCGTGCGCGCCGTGAACGCAGGGGCGGCAACGGTCTTCGCGCGGTCATGATTATCGTCCTGGGAGTGCTTGCCCTCGGGGCCATTTCGGCGGCCGTCGGTTTTGGGTCTGTGTTCGCCATCTACCAGTCCTATGCCAAGGACTACGTGCCCATCGAAGAAAAGCTCCGCCAGACGAACGTCGGTCTGACAGAAATCTACGACCGTGGCGGCCCGGACGGCGGGCAGTTCCTCGGCGCACTTCCTAACCCCGACGCTCAGTTGCTGGACCCCGTGAAACTCGCAGACATCTCGGAGTGGATGATCGCAGCAACGGTCGCAACTGAAGACCAGGGGTTTTGGGATCACTCTGGTGTGAACCCCCGCGGCCTCCTTCGCGCAGGCTACGAGCGCTACGTATTGAACCGCGTCGAAACAGGCACCGGCGGCTCGTCGATAACGCAGCAGCTCATCAAGAACGTCTACATTTGCCCGAGCATCGGCGAGAACCTTTGCGCCGGCGGCGTCGCAGAACGCACGCTCGACCGAAAGCTGCGTGAAATTGCCTACGCAATCGAACTCGAACAGGACTACGAAAAAGAGCAGATACTCGAGTGGTACCTGAACCAGACGGCTTACGCCGATCGCTATGTAGGTGTTGAGGCTGCTTCCCAGGGGTACTTCCACAAGCCAGCCAGCGAACTGACCGTCGCCGAAGCGGCACTTCTTGCCGGTATCCCATCGTTCCCAACCCGATATCATCCCCGCCTGAACTGCGTACCCCAGGAAGACGATGCAGAACGCTGCCTGGTCGATGCCCAGGGGCGCACTATCGTCAACGGGAACGCCAAGGCGCGCCAGGAAGACGTCATCGACCTGATGCTGCGCACCGGCGCCATAACCCTGTCCCAGGCCGAGGAAGCGAAGGCCGCCGACCTCCGCGTCTACGAAGCTGTTAACCCGATCAAGGCCGCATCCTTTATCGACAACCAGGTCCAGCCGCGGCTCATTCGCATGTGTGAAGCCGGGATTCTGCCCAAGAGCGAGTTTGCCGCCGACTGCTGGCAAAGCGTTCACGGTGGTGGATACAAGGTCACGACGACGCTCGACTGGGAAGCCTCGGACCAGGCGCGCCGCCTCGGTCAGGAACGGATCGCGGCCGGTCTCACGGCTGGCTGCAACTGCTACAACGCCTCGATCGTGACCATCGACCCAACTACCGGGCAGATCATCATCTACGTGCCCAATCTGGACCCAACCGAATCCTCCACGGACCCGCGCGTCAATTCCAAGATCGACCAGGCAACCGAGATTAACCAGCCCGGGTCAGCACTCAAACCCGCCATCTATCTCGCGTGGATGGAGTACGAGACCAAGACCCCGATGAGCACCTTCTGGGACACGCACCCGCTCGAAGTCGAAGGTACATCGATCGACAACCCCCGTGGTGCGCCTTACACGGAAGGCATGATTTCCGCGCGGGCAGCGCTTGGTGGTTCGCAGAACGTTCCGGCTTTCCGTGCCGCACAGGAGGCGGGCACGGACAACGTCATCCAGATGCTCAAAGATCTCGGCATGACGACGGTCGACCAGTACTTCGACCCCACGTTCATTGCGCACGGCGACGTCATCTACGGCTCGTCCATCGCCACCGGTGGAGCAAACGTACGCGTTGTGGACATGGCCTACATGAACTCGGTGTACGCGAACATGGGCGTCATGGTCGGCGTGCCGCACCTTGCCAGCTACGTTGACGTTTCCGAAATGCGCAGCACCGCGTTTGATGTCGGTGCTGACTACGAACGGGCTTTGCAGCAGCAGTACGACTTCGCCCGCGGCAACATCCGAATCCCCGGGACTCGGGAACTCGACCCCGTCGTCATCCTCGAAGTCCGGGATGCGAACGGACAGGTCATCTTTCAGCAGGGCGAACCAGAGCGGCGGCAGGTAGTTAATGCCGGCTCCGTATGGATGCTCCACAGCATCATGTCGGACTGCAACGCGCGCTACATCATCTGGGGTTGCAGCTCAAGCACCACTAGCGGTGGCCTGGACTTCTTCGTCAACGGCGTGAAGATTCCCGGAGGCCTCAAGACTGGTACCCAGCAAGGCCCGCTCGATGCGGCCGACACGCTCGAAACATGGATGACCGGCTACTCCCGTCATAGCGCTACCGCCGTTTGGGTAGGCAACGCCAACAATGAGCTGGTGCGAGACGGACCCGCCGCAGGCTATGCGGCAGCCAACACCACCGTTGCGCTCTTTCGGCAGTGGATGGACCAGTACCACACCGTGCTCCAGTCCACGGGCGCCATGGGCGAACCGCTGGGCTTTGATGACCTGCAGCCGGTGAACGTTGCGCGCGTGGCATTCGCCACCACCGCAACTTCCGACGGCCTTGGTGGCGGCTGCCAGCAGACGGCGTCGACATGGGTTCGAAACGACGTCACCTACGAGTCCGAATGCGAAGCTGCCGAGATCGACTCACGCAACGGCCAGCTTGCCGGCCCAAACACGCCGTCACAGTTCCGTGAGACTCGCAGGTTCGTGAAGCTTCCCGAATTCAAGCCCGAATTGGCCGTCGAGCTCGCACGGCGGTTCTCGTCAGGCGGCAAGCGCATCCCGATTCGGCCGACACAGACCAGTACAGGCGAGTCAGCAGTTTCCATAACGTCGCCCTCCAATGCGTCAACGGTGCGAGGCGATACCGATGTTGTTGGCACGGTAGGAAGCGCGAATGCATCTTCGTGGACGCTCGAGTTTGGGCGCGGAAGCAGCCCTTCGGACTGGACGGTTATCGGCAGTGGGGACTCCCGCGTTTCCAATTCGGTCCTGGGGCGCATCACAGGCGTCGCTGATCTTGAAGAGGGCGTGTACACCATCCGCCTCACTGCCAGCGATGGTTCGATCGGCAGCCTGGGCACCAGCGTCCAGGTGAACATCCGCCCCGGCCCCGGCGATGATGATGATGACGACGACGGCACCCCAGGTGCTACCCGGATACCGGGCTCGGGCGGACCGGTTGTTCCTGGCGCCACGGCAACTCCTGGAAGTGGTGGCGGAACGCCGCCTGGCGGTGGCACGCCACCGGTGGTGCACCCCCGCGGCTTCGATGAATGCGGCAGCGATCCCACCTGCGGTGGAGAAACGAACCTCATCGTTCGCTGCGGCCCGAATGGCTGGTTTATCGATAGGCGTGGCGTTGGCCAGGACTACGGCGACTTCGACTGGCCTCGGTTCGTCGTAGATGACCCTGCCGTTGCACCTGCCCGCGCTGCCCAGGTGTGCGGCAACTAAAGAGAACCCCTAGCGGAACCGGGAACCCTCTTTGAGACCCACTTGCGCGGCCCACTCCGCTGCCGCCAGTTTCTTTTCGCCGTCGGGCTGGACTCTCGCGATACGCAATACGCCGCCGTTGAGTCGGACATCGAATCCTTCGCCATCGACGCGTAGAACGCGACCGGGCATCCCGGCTTCCATCTCGCCGGTGAGCTGGCAGTCGAAGATGCGGAGCTTTGTCCCGTCGTACGTGGTCCAGGCGCCGGGCTGGGGATTGCACCCACGGATGAGGGCGTAGAGTCTCTCCGCTGGTTCGTGCCAGCGGATCTGCGCGTGTTCGGCGCGGCATGGGGGCTCGTAGGTGGCAAGACGATGTTCTTGCTCGATTCGTGGTGCGGTGCCGTCCGCCACCATGCCTACGGCTTCGCTCATCGCCTCCACGCCCATTTTGAAGAGCGACCCGAAGTACACACTTGCGACCGTGTCATCGGACCCAAGCGGGACGGTCTTCTGCAGCAGGATTGGTCCCGTATCGATGCCCTGGTCTGGCCAGAAAATCGTCAACCCGGTCTCCGTCCGCCCGTAGATGATCGCCCAGTTGATGGCTGCCGAACCACGATGGAGAGGCAACAGGCTCGGGTGATACTGGATCGTCCCTTTCGCCGGGATGTCGAAAACCTCGTTCGGCAGAATCTCCGTCACGAAGGCCATCACGCAAAGGTCGGCCCCCGTCTCGCGCCAGGCCGCGAGGCCCTCTTCGCTTTTCAAGAATCGCGTTGGGATGGGGCTAAGCCCTGTATCGGCCGCAATCTGCCACAGCGCATCCACACGGCCGCCTTCCGGGGGCTCGGGCGCACTCACGGCACAAATCTCCACACCGTCATCCTGCAGCCGCTTGAAGACTGCTTCGCCGAAGGCTGCTTGGCCCATGATCGAAACGCGCATGCTGTACCCCCGGCTACTGGATTATCCGCCGCTACGGTACCGCAACAGCCGCGAACTTTGGACCATTGCGCCTGCCCAATGCGCATTTGTCGCCTTCCCCATACACTTCTCCCTGTGATGTACACACGAGCGAACAGCGCATGGAGTACCCGGGGCGACGATACGCACGTCGCCCCCGCACGCCGCTAACCACCTCCCCACGTCGACGTTCCAAACGCTGCCCGCCGCCTGCGGGTAAAGGAGACATTGGTGGTAGTTGTTGAAGCGGCACGGATTTCCGATGCGTCCGCAATTCACGATCTCGTTACGCACTGGGCCGACAAGGGCGACATGCTCCATCGGCCACTCGCCGAGGTGTTCGAGTCCATTCGCGACTTCAAAGTGGCGCGTATCGATTCGCAGGTGGTCGCCTGCGGATCGCTCCACATCATGGGCGCCGACCTCGCCGAGATACGATCCCTGGCCGTGGACGAACGCCAGCAGGGCAAGCACCTTGGCGCGGCCATCGTCGCGGGGTGCATCGAAGATGCCCGCGAACTCGGGCTTGAGCGCGTCTTTGCGCTTACCTACCGTCCGGGATTCTTCGAAAAGCAGGGCTTTCGCATCGCGAACGTGATGGAGTTTCCTCAGAAGGTTTGGAACGAGTGCGTTCGCTGCCCGTTCTTCACGAACTGCAAGGAAGTCGCTGTCGTGTTAGACCTCGACCCGGCAAAGGCCAGCATGCAAGTTCCCATGGCGCAAACGTCAGAAGCGTGAGTTAGCCGACTTCGGGGAATGACATCGCTGCCGCCGCCACGAGCGTCGTCGAGTTGGCCCCCGTACCCGTAGCCACACCCACTTCGATAGCGGGAGCGTCCATGCGATGGTTGAGCTCGAATTCGATGCGCGCCGCGGTGGTTGCCGCACTTCGGGTTCCCGCACCTTGGAGCACGATCGCCCATGCGTCGTCCGTTGCCCGGTGCAGCGTGTCCGTGGGGCGAAGGTAGCGCCACAGCATGATGCCCAGTCGCTCGAACTGATAGGAATCAAGCTCGTCCGTTCGAATGAAGAGCACGGAGACGGTGCCCTGGGGAGCTATCACCGCGAGTTCCTTGAGGCGAGACTCCACGGTGGGCATCACATCGAGTACGGGCGTCAGCGAGGGCCTCGGCGCTTCGGCGTTTCGCCCTCCGAGTGGGAAGGAAATGATTTTGGGGGTTGGAGTCGGAGCTATCATGATCGTGCCCTAATGGTGCTGATCACATCGTCTTCCCGCACACCCCAGTGGGCGTATGAGGGCATCCCCTAATAGGGGGAGCTAGTCCGCCCCTATCTCCCCTCGCTCTACCACTGCTTCTGCCTCACGTTGGCGCTTCAGCCCCTTCCGGTAGCTGCGGTGCCGGAACCAGAAGTACAGGGCGCTCAAGAGAATGCCGGCTACCCAAACGCCACCCAGGGCGAGCGTGACGCGAACGTCCTTTCCAAGACTATCGCCGGCTGCGACTGCGATCGCTGTCGGCAGGATCATCCCGAAGAAGCTCCAAACGAAGTAGGTCCAGAATCGCATCGCCGTGAGTCCCGCAACGAAACTGATCCAGTCGAAGTTCACCACCGGAAGCATGCGAGCCCAGAAGATGACCCTTCCGCCCATCGTCTCGGACAGGCTGTCGATGCGTGCCGCTGCCTTTGAGCCGATGAGGAGCGGAAGATACTTGCGGCCGAAGCGTCGCGACACCCAGAAAGCGGCGGCCGAACCAAGCATCATTCCGGCCAGCGAATAGATGGTCCCGAGTATTGGTCCCCAGGCAAGCCCGGCAGCGATGAAAATCGGAGCATTGGGGATCGGCGCAAAAAGCACGGAGATCGCGAGGATGCCCATGTAGGCAAGCGGTCCCCACACGCCCAGCCCATCGACCCAGTCCTGGAAGGGCTCCGCATCAATTTCCAGCGACAGACCGAATACCTGCGCGGCTACGAAATAGGCAGCAACGATGAGCATGAAGACCAGGACGATCCCGCCGAGGACTCGCTTCCGCAGGAGCAGTGGCGTCTCTTCTCCCTCGAAAACCAGGGAGTCCATGTTTGGCACGGGGAGGCTGTCTTTGGGGCTAGGTGGCACTATGCGGTTCGCTAATGTGTTCGCGGATGAGTTCGTTGACGCGTTCGGGATCGTCCTGCTGAACCCAGTGACTCGACTCGGGCAGGTATTCGACCCGCAGGTTCTCCACATACTCATCGGTGCCGAAGGTCAGCTCTTTGCCAAGCGCGATGTCCTTTTCGCCCCAGACAAGGAGAGTTGGCACTGTTATCACCGGCACGGGCTCGGGCAGCCTCCGCCGATTGCGGATGGCGGCCCTATACCAGCTGATGCCACCGCCAAGCCCCTGCCTGCGCCACGCGGCCAGGAACATCTTCATGTCATCGCGTGTGAAGGTTTCTGGCCGGCAATCATGGATGAGCGTGCGGGCAAGGACATGGTAGTTGCGCACAGCCACGGCGCGCTCTGGCACCCACGGCGCTTGGAAAAACAGCATGTACCAGCTTCGGAGCATTTGCCGGGGGTTCCTGCGGATACCCTTTTCGAAGATCGCCGGGTGGGGCACGTTGCAAATCGTCAGCGTCTTGAACCGGGCCGGATGGTGCATCGCCAGTAGCCAGGCGATCGCAGCGCCCCAGTCATGCGCAACCAGGTGTACTTGCCGTTCGTCGAGCGAATCGAGCAATTCGAGCACATCACGCTGGAGTGTGTCGGTGTCGTAGGGCGGGCTGTTCTCGGTTTCGTTGTAGCCCCGCAAGTCCGGCGCAATGACCTTGTATCCCGGCGCGAACGCCTCGATCTGATGCCGCCACGAGTACCAGAACTCCGGGAAGCCGTGGAGAAACACAATGGTCTCCTCGCCCTTGCCCGCCGAGACGTAGTG
Source organism: uncultured Anaerolineaceae bacterium (assembly GCA_964509855.1). Taxonomy (GTDB): domain Bacteria; phylum Chloroflexota; class Dehalococcoidia; order Tepidiformales; family Tepidiformaceae; genus CAZDZP01. The sequence goes on from CAZDZP010000082.1 coordinate 8,423, forward strand.
CATGCGGATGCCGTTCACGACGACGTGATGGTGTTCGAGGTCAGCGGGAAGCGTGGCTGGCGGCACACGAACAGTGTAGGACATTTCCCGGAACTCCCGGAAAGGGCTGATCAGTCCAACACGACGGTGACGAACACATAAACCACTGGGGCCACGAACAGGATGGAGTCCAGCCGATCCATGAACCCGCCGTGGCCCGGGATGAAGCCCGACGCGTCCTTGATGCCCATCCTCCGCTTCAGCCAACTCTCGAGGAGATCCCCCACGATTGCTGCGGGCGGCAACATCAGCGCCAGCGGGAGGAGCTCTACTGCCTCAACGTCGAGTCCGAACAGCGCGACAAGCCCAAACACCGCTCCTGCGCCAACGACGTAGCCGCCCACCGCCCCTTCCCAGGTCTTGGCCGGGCTGATGCGTGGCGCCATCTTGTGGCGGCCAATCGTGCGTCCGACGGCGTACGCCCCGGTATCAACAGCGAAAGTGCCGAGGATTGCCAGCAGCTCCCAGTCGCGACCGTCGGGTTCGTTCCGCAGCAGCACGAGCATCGAAAGCAACACGCCGATGTAGACGAAGGCCCCGGCCAACACCCGCAGCGGCTTGCGCGGCCCGAAAAGGTTTGTTCGGCTATACCCGGCAAGGATGAGGGCCACGGCGAACCCGACACCGACGAGGATGAACTGCGGTGACTGGTAAGACCCCGCGACCATAATCGCAGTCGCCCCAAAGCCCGGCGCCAGCCCCCAAACGCTCGAAAGCGGCCGGCTCGGCATCAGGAACCCGTGCACGAATTCAGCCGCAGCCAGGAGTGCGACTACCCCCGCAGCGAGCGCGAAAGGCCAACCGCCGATGAAAATCAGCCCGACAACCGCAGGGATGCCCACCGCGGCGCTGGCCAGCCGCAATTGAAAGTTGGAAAGCGTCACGGGTGCGGCGGCTAGGAGCGTTCGTCTTCGACCAGGCCGCCGAACTTCCGCTTGCGCCGGCCGTATTCGGAAAGAGCCATGTCGATGTCTTCGCGGCCGAAGTCCGGCCAATAGGTGTTGGTGAAGTACAACTCGGAGTAGGCGCTCTGCCAGAGCAGGAAGTTGGAGACGCGCGTTTCGCCGCCGGTACGGATCACGAGGTCCGGGTCCGGGTTTCCCGCGGTCGAAAGGAAGGCGTTGATCACGTCCTCCGTGATTTCGCTCACCGGTGTTCCTGCTCGTACGAGACCCTGCACGGCCATGACGATGTCATCGCGGCCACCGTAGCTAAAGGCGATGTTGAGCGTAAGCCCTGTGTTCCCCTCCGTGAGCGCGATTGCTTCCTGCACCTGGCGCTGCTGAGCCTCAGGCAGGTCCTCCAGGTGGCCGATGTGACGCAGCCGCACATTGTTGGCGTGCAGGTTGTTCACTTCGCGTCGCAGAAAGTAGCCGAGCAGCCGCATGATCGCGCGGATTTCCGCTGAAGGACGGCTCCAGTTCTCCGTACTGAACCCGTAGAGGGTGACGTACTGCACCCCGTGGTCAGCGAAGCGTTCGAGCACGCGGCGGATGTTCTCCGTGCCCGCACGGTGCCCGGAACGTCGCGGCAGCCCGCGTTGCGCGGCCCAGCGCCCGTTGCCATCCATGATGATTGCCACATGCCTCGGGACTCGCCCGCCGGAAATCGGCGAGATCATGTCGCCGAGGTGTTCCGCCGCGG
>CAZDZP010000083.1:0-10068 GCA_964509855.1 uncultured Anaerolineaceae bacterium
GAGCACAGCGCTGGCAGCGGCGGGCGCACCACCGGTGGCGGGAGCAGCGGCGCGGGCGCTCGCGGGCGCCATGTCCGAGCCCGTCGCGACCAGCATCTGCATCACGTCGTCGGGAATCGGCTGACCGGCGTCCTTGGCGGCCTGGGCGTCCTTTTCGGCGCGCATGCGCTTGGCCCGGATCTTACGGTCGGAAAGCGGGTTGCCCTCAGCGTCGGTGAGCAGCGCGGCTGCGGCTGCGCCACCACCTGCGGCGGCGCCTGCTGCGGCTGCGGCCACCTTTGGCTTCTCCGGTTCGCGCAGCCGGATAGCGGCGCCTTCGCCGCGTTCGATGCGCTCCTGCTGGCGCTGACGCGCTTCCGGCTTCGCGCCCTTGAACGTCTCTTCCGGGGCCTCTTCGCCGCGGGTCACGCGCTCAACGAGTTCGATGCGGTCCTGCGGGCGGAAGGGGTCGACAAGCTTGCCCGTTCGCGAACGGTCCAGCAGGTCGTCGATGTCCTTGTGCAGGTCCAGCCGGTCGTAGGCGGACTGCTCGTGGCCCTCCCACGTGTTGTCCATCACGATCGCTTCGAAGGGGCACACTTCCACGCAGATGTTGCAGCGCATGCAGCGCGCGTAGTCGATCCAGAACTTGTCGACGATCTTGCGGCGGTCGCTGGTGCCTTCGGTGTAGTTCGGGTTGTCCTGCATCACCGCCGTCATGCAATCGACGGGGCAGTTGCGCACGCAGACATTGCAGCCCGTGCAGAACGGCTCGTCGTGGTCGAAGTCCCACGTGAGCACGGGAAAACTGCGTTGGCGCAGGGGGAGGATGTGCTTCTCGTCCGGGTACTCAATCGTCACCGGCTTGCGGGAGAAGGTGGAAAGCGTGGTGGCAAGACCTTTGAGGAGACCAATCATGAGGTAAGCGCCTCCGGGTTGCGGTAGGTACCAACGTACTCGCTGGTACTGGAGCGGCGGATGCCGCGCACGTAGAGGATACCGAGGAAGACGATGGTCGCGGCCCAGTTCACGAGCGCGAGCAGTTCCTGCGGCCAATCGTAGTAGAGGAAGAAGCCGTTCACGATGAGCAGCGCGAACGACAGCTCAATGAGCACCTTCCAGCAGAAGTTCATGAGTTGGTCGATGCGCAGGCGCGGCACCGTGGCACGCACCCAGATGACCACGAAGATGATGAAGAGGCTCTTCATACCCGTGAGCGCCAGTTGCCAGCCCCAGCCCCAGTCGCTGCCGAAGGGGAACTGCCAGCCACCAAGGAACACCACCGAGCCAAAGATGCTGAAGGCCCAAAGACTGGCGTATTCGGCGAGCTGGAACATCGACCAGCGGATGCCGCTGTATTCAATGAAGTAGCCACCGGAGATTTCCGATTCGGCCACGGGGATGTCGAAGGGCGCGCGGTGCAGTTCCGAAAGCATGGCCGTGATAAAGATGACGAAGGCCAGCGGCTGGATGAGCACGTAGGGGCGGTTGTCCTGCTGGGCTGCGATGACGTTGAGGTCGAGCGAGCCAGCGAGCATGACCACCGCCAGCAGCGAGACCACCAGTGGGATTTCGTAGCTCACCATCTGCGCGGCTGCGCGCACACCACCGAGCAGTGCGTACTTGTTCCCGGAGCCGAGTCCGGCCATCAGGATGCCGACGATGTTCAGCCCAAGGACGGCGAACACGAACAGCACGCCCAGCCCGAGGTTTCGCACGCCCCAGTTTTCCGCGAAGGGCAGCGTGACGAGAACCACGAACACCGGAATGAAGGTGAGGAAGGGCGCGAATTCGAAGACCCAGCGGTCCGCGTTGGTCGGCCGAAGGTCCTCTTTGCTAACGAGCTTGAGCGCGTCGGCAAAGCCCTGGAGCGAACCGAAAGGGCCCGTCTTGCGGGGGCCAAGGCGCTGCTGGAAGCGCGCCACGATCCAGCGCTCACCAACGGTGAGGTACACAACAACGATCGTCATGACGCCGACGATGATGAGGACGCGGATGATCGCGTCGATCCAGCTGATGCCGAAAAATGCGTCGCCGAAATCCACTACTTGTCTACCTCGCCGAGAACGATATCGAGCGACCCCAGGATGATGACGGCGTCGGCCACGTAGGTACCGACAACCATTTCCCGCAGGGCGGAAAGATTGCAGAACGAAGGCGAACGAAGCTTCATGCGATAGGGCTTGTTGCCGCCCTTCGCCAGCGCGTAGATGGAGTACTCACCCTTGGTGCCTTCAGTGCGCAGATAGACCTCGCCCTCGTCGATGCGAAGCGTCTTCGGGAGCTTGGGGTTGAGAACCAGGCCCGACTTCGGCATTTCGTCGAGGCACTGCTCGATGATTTTCGTGCTCTGGTAGGCCTCGGCGAGGCGCACCATGTAGCGGTCGAATACGTCGCCCTGCTTGCCGACCGGCACGTGGAACTTCAGGTGCGGGTAGATGCTGTACGGCTCGGCCCGGCGCACGTCCCACGCGAGACCGGTCGCACGCAACATCGGGCCAGTGAAACCCCAGTCGATCGCCTGCTCCGGCGTGACCGGGTTCAGGTCGCGGCAGCGCTCCACGAAGATCTCGTTGCCGGTCAGGAGACCGTCGAAGTCTTCGAGGCCCTGCCGGATGGAGGCGAGCACCCAGCGGACCCGCTGCTCGAAGTTGTCGGGCAAGTCCATGGTGACGCCGCCGAAGCGGAAGTAGGTTGGGAACATGCGGTCGCCCGCGACCTCTTCGAAGAGGTCGTAAATGCGCTCGCGTTCGCGCCACGCGTAGATGAACGAGGTACCGAAGGACCCGACGTCAGCGCCGAAGGCCCCGAAGTAGAGGAAGTGCGAGTTGATGCGCGACAGTTCCATCATGATCACGCGGATGTATTCCGCGCGGTCCGGCACTTCGATGCCCGCAAGCTTCTCGACGGCCATGCAATATGCGCCTTCGCACGACATACCTGCGAGGTAGTCGGTGCGATCCCACCAGCCCATGGACTGGCGGTAGTCGGAATTCTCGGTCAGCTTTTCGAGGCCGCGATGCAGGTAGCCGATGTAGGGCTCACAGTCCTTCACCAGTTCGCCGTCCACCGTCAGCACCATGCGGAACACGCCGTGCGTGGACGGGTGCTGCGGGCCGACATTGATGGTCATGTCGACGGTTTCGAAGCCATCGATCTCGAGTTCTTGTTCGGCTATCTCTGGCCAGTGAACCATTAGAAGTTGAACCCCGCACTGGTGTCTTCAATGCCCTGCAGGATCTCGGGCTTCTGCAAGGGGTGGGCCTTACGAAGGGGGTGGATGCGCAGGTCCTCTTCAAGCAGGAGGTTTTTAAGGTTGGGGTGACCGGAGAACACCAGGCCAAGCATTTCGGCGGCTTCACGCTCATGCCAGTTCGCGGCCGCATACAGACCCGTGATTGAAGGAATCGTCGGGTCATCGGGCGGACAGTTCACCGTCACCTGGATGTTCCAGTTGTGCTTGAACGAATAGAGCTGGACCTTCAGGCCCAGGCCCAGGTCTTCCCAATCCATGCCGGCCATGTTGCGAAGGAAGTCGAAGGACAACTCCTTGCGCTCGTGCAGCGTGCCAATAAGCGCTGCATAGAGGTCAGGCGTGCAGGCGACATCCACATCGGTAAGCGTTTCCGAAATCACGTAGGGCACGTTCGGGTGCACTTTCGCGAGGGTATCGGTCAGTACCTTTTTCAAGGCCTGGTTGGGCTTCTGCGTAGAAGCGAGCGTTGCGAGTGGCCGTTCTTCGGTTGTCATCCGACCATCTTCTTGTCTTCCATGATCTTTTCCTGCAGGCGGATGTAGCCATCCAGCAGGGATTCCGGTCGCGGTGGGCAACCGGGCACGTACACGTCAACGGGGATGATCTTGTCCACCCCCTGGAGGACGCGGTCGTATTCGGTGTAGGGGCCGCCGTTCGTGGCGCAGGCACCCATGGAAATCACGTACTTCGGGTTCGGCATCTGCTCGTAAAGCAGCTTGATGGCGGGGGCCATCTTCTTCGTCACGGTGCCCGAAACCACCATCACGTCCGACTGGCGGGGGCTGGGGAAGGGGACGATGCCGAAGCGGTCGAGGTCGTGGTTCGACATGTGCGTGCCCATCATTTCGATGGCGCAGCAGGCAAGGCCGAAGGTCATGGGCCAGAGCGAGCTCTTGCGGCTCATTGCGAGGATGACGTCGGCGCCCGTCTGGATGACGCCGGGGAGCACGATGCGATAGGCCGCCCGCGCTTCGGGCAGTTCGACCGGGCGGAGGCGAATCTCTTCGGCGCCGTAGTCAGGAACATAGGGCGGGGGGAGCACCTTCGCTGGTGCCGGGGTTGTGGATTCGTCGCTCATCGCCACTCCAATACGCCGCGCTTCCACGCGTACACAAGACCGAGGCTGAGGATCACGATGAAGAACATCATGTGCAGGAACACGAATTCGGGCAGGCTCATGAACGTGATGGCCCACGGGAAGATGAAGAGCACTTCGACGTCGAAGAGAAGGAAGAGGATGGCAATCAGGTAGTAGCGGACGTGGACCTGCGCCCAGTTGCGGCCGATGGGCAGCATGCCGCATTCGTAGGAGACGCCCTTGGCGCGTTCCTTAGCGAACGGTGCGAGGAGCCTGGCTCCAATCAACGCGCTGGCGACCAGGATCACCCCGGCAATCGCCGCGATCATGACCGCCGACCACTGGTCGTAGAAGCTCACGCTCGCTCCTTCCTCAATCCGCCCCGGCAGCAACAGCAGAGCCGGCGGGCTCGTACGCAAATGCGGTTCTGCAGGGCGTCATTCGAACGTTTGCACACGGCTCGCAGGCGGCGCGGCTGAGCGCGCCTCTCCAGCTTCCCCGAGGCAGCCTCACACTACCATCGAGCATTTCGGCGGGCAAGGAGAGCGGGGGGAGTTGGGGAACCCGTCGACGAGTATATAAGGGAGGATGGGCCACGCTATTCGCGACCTTGATGGGCGCGATTCAGCCCAGCCGCATTCGCCTCGCACCGTCACAAGGACCGCCACAGTTCACCCCTTCGGGTGACGCCGGGGAGGCGGGTTCACCTTAGGGTAAACCTCGACTTCACACGACGAGGGCGGCGAGATGGCGGTTCGAACACTTCCCCACGGCACCACGGCACGGCGCGCGACTGCTATTCGCCGTTCGCCGCGCACCGCCGCCATTTCACGCTCCGCGCGACTCTTCGCAAAGGACTTCGCGATCCTCGTTGCGGTCATCGGCGTCTACTTCCTGCTGCGGGGCATCGCCCCAACGCGCATCGAAGCATCCGTCGCCACCACCAACGTGCTCATCGATATCGAACGCAGCCTCGGCATTTTCTGGGAGCCTCAAGTACAGGAGTGGTCGATCAGGTCGGACGCGGTGAAGGAGTTCGCGAACTTCGTGTATGCCTACCTGCACTTCCCCGCGCTCGCAGCGGTCGGCGCGGTGCTCTGGTTCCGCCGTCGCGCCGACTTCACCTTCGTCCGCAACGTCATGTTTATATCGATGCTCATCGGCCTGGTGTTCTACTACGCGTTGCCCGCCGCGCCGCCGCGCCTGATGGAACTGCACGGGCACGACCTCGGCTTCGTCGACACGATCTTCGCCACCGACACGAGCGTCCAGTACGCCCAGCCGTCGCTCATCCTCAACGAATACGCTGCCATCCCGAGCTTCCACTTCGGCTGGATATTCCTCGCGCAGCTCGCCGTCTTCCGGCACACGGGCAGCCGCGCGGCCCGCTACGCGGCAGTCACGCTCACGGTCGTGATGACCTGGGCCATCGTCGCCAGCGCCAACCACCTGTTTATCGACATGGTGCTCGGCGGCGCCGTCATCCTCTTCGCATGGTGGGCAGCCGCAAGGCTCGCCCGGCGCGGCGATGGGGCTGCGACCGCCGCCATCTCGGCCTTCCCGGCAGAAGAACGCCGGGCGGCGTGAGGGCGCATTTCGTATCCCAATCGGCCCGGCGACGGTGCTACACTTTCCGACTGACTACGGTGACCATAGAACTCGACGACAACGTGTACGAGAAGCTGGAAGCCCAGGCCTCTTCGGTGCAGCTCAGCGTTGAGCAGCTTCTCGCCGTTGTCGCGACGTCACAGAGCGAAGCGTCGCCCGGCTCGGTCTCACGGGAGTTCCGAGAACTCATCGACCGCCAATCGCAACGCTACGAGCGGCTATTCGCTCGTCTGGCGGAGTGATGGACGGGTCGAAGCACCCTACACCAGAAGCAGGTCGGTTCACCTGAACTATGGCCCAACTCACGTTCGAACTCGACGCCGAAGTCTTCGAAGGCCCCCTTGCGAAGGCCCACCAACTCGGCGTGAGCGTGGAAGAGGTAGTGGCGGCTGCAATAGCTCGTGAAATCGAAGGCGTCGGGCGGGAGTTTCTCGCCGACTTGGACGACATGATCGAGACGTACCGCCAAGTGCTCCGCCGCCTGGCCCACTGACCCTCCGATACCTGGCGACCGCGCAGGTCCTCGCTATCCAACAAGCGGCTAGACCCAAATAGGCCACGTGGACCATCAGCCCGGGGCCGAGCGCCCTGCGTCAACGCTTCCCCCAACAGCTAGGCTTCGCTACACAATCGCTGTAATGAGGGGTGAACCATGCAGGACTTCCGCGACAAAGTAGCCGTCATCACCGGGGGCGCCAACGGCATCGGCCGCGCCATCGCCGACCTCCTCGCGGCCGAAGGCTGCAACCTGGTCATCGCCGATATCGAACAGGAGCACGCCGAACAGGCGGCGTCCGAGCTACGCGAGAAGGGCGTGCGCGCCATCGGCGTCCGCGTCGACGTGGCAAAGCTGGATTCCGTCCGCGCCCTCGCCGACGCCGCCTATGGCGAATTCGGCCAGGTGAACCTGCTCTTCAACAACGCCGGGGTCGTCAGCTTCGGCCCGCTCGCCGCGATGACCGAATCCGACTGGCGCTGGATGCACTCCGTCAACGTCGATGGGGTCGCGTTCGGGATCATGGCCTTCCTGCCACGCATGCTCGAACAGGGCGACGATCGCCACATCATCAACACCGCCTCCGTGGCGGGGCTCTTCGGCTTTCCGAACATCGGCATCTACACATCCACGAAGTACGCCGTCGTTGGCCTCAGCGAAGTGCTGCACGCCGAGATGCAGGAGCAGGGCATCGGCGTTTCGGTCGTATGTCCCGGCGGCGTGGCGACGCGCATCGTCGATGCCGCCCGCAACCGCCCGCCCGAGTTGGGCGGCCCCGCCGAAGCGCCGAAGGTCATGGCCGATCAGATCGCCCAGGCCATGCCTGCGGAAGAAGCAGCGCGGAAGATCCTCGCCGGCATCCGCGCGAACGAGCTCTACATCGTCACCCACCCGGAAACGAAGGCCGACAGCGAACGCCGCTTCAACGCCATCCTCGGGGCTTACGACCGGCAGTGGTAATCCGCCTTAAGTCCCCTCGCGGTTGATCACCATCCCCGTCTGGTTGCCGCGTGCCAGCAACGTGCCGTCTTCCGAACGGATCTCCGCCTCGGCGTAGATGACGTTCTTGCCCTGGCGCACGATTTCCCCGGTCGCGATAACGTGTCCGCCGGTCGCGGGACGCAGCAGGTTCACCTGCAGGGACGCTGTCGAAAGCCCGTTCGAAGCCATCGCCATGGCCATGTCGAGCATCACCGCGTACATACCGCCCTGCAGCACGCCCATCGGGTTCTTGAAACGGTCCTCCACCGGGAAGCGGATGACCGCGCGGCCCTCGGTGCGCTCCAGCAACTCCGCGCCAAGCTCGGTGGCGATGGGGACGGGGCGGGAGCCGATCATGAATGGTTGTGGTGACTTCGATGCTTCGGTTTCGGTCATGCGTCCGAGTGTACGTGATTGTGAAGTGACGGGCAGAGCGTGGTTTGCCCTGTCGACAGTTCCGGATCTGGCCGAAACAAGAATACGTGAGTACCGACGAACCTGGTCGCGACAACTTCGAAATCACGTTTGAAGAAGGGTGGAATGAACGCGGTGCTGTGAGCCTGTCTCACTGGAAGTTCGTTGGACCACCGATCAATCGGACCATCCTGAGGGTTACAACCATCTTTCTGCCTGCGGTGTTCACTCTGTGGGCCGCAGTCCTCGTCGTGGTGAACTGGGGTGAGCCTGGGTGGGCCTTCGTGATGCTCATGCTCGCCGGGGCGGCCGGGTTGGCATCGGGTCGAACTCCGCGCGGCGTCGGTTGGCAACTCCGCGCTCGAGCACCGTTGTCCACGTGGTTCACGCCGGGAGACAGAACGACCCTCGTGGTCACGCCAACCGAACTGGTGGTCACCCGCAAAGGGGTGCAGATTCGGTTTGGGAGCGGCGCCGTCGTATGGTCAGGCTTGACGTCTACGTATCTCGTGGTGATATTCAACGACAATTCCGGGCTCGCAATCCCACGCACTGCTTTCGCCGAAACGTCAGCAATGTTCGATTTCAGGGCAGCGCTCGATCGACTTGGACTAGATCGGCAACCTCGAGAGCAGGCTTATCCCTCCCCGTTGCGTGGAGAAGCTGACTACCAGCTGCAGTTCGTGCCCACTCGCACAGACGTAGCCACCGCGATCGCCGAGACAACTCGCTCCCGTAACGAGCTTGCCGACCCCTACCGAATCGCCATCGGAGCGTTTTGTGCCTTCTGCCTCTGGGCTTTCTGGCCATGGACGCAGCATCCTGGACTGCTGTTCGTCTTTGTCCCCACCTTCGCCATTCTCGGTGCCTACACCCTGCTGGGACCGTGGCTCGAACCTCTGATTGCGCGGACAATCGGCCGCAGAATGGCCGCCCACTCCGATCCTGGCGCGGCGATGACGGTCGATTGCTGGTTCACGCCCGAAGGCTTTCACACCGCTTCGGCCGGGCGAGACGCCTTCACTCGTTGGCCGGAAGTCCATAGATTGATCCCCGAGCCAAATCGCGTCGTGATCATGGGACATCGCTCGTCACTGTTGGTCGTGCCGGCGGCGGCACTCGATACGACTGCCGCCTACCAGCGATTCATTGCCTACCTCTCCGATCGATTTGTAGCCTCTCGCGAGGCGGCATAAGTCGCCAGCATTCGGTCAACGCCATGAGAAAAGCCCCGGCCAAACGACCGGGGCTCCCCAATTGTCTCGTCGAACGCGATCTAGTTGATGCGCTCGAAGATCGTGGCGATGCCCTGGCCGCCGCCGATGCAGAGGCTCACGAGGCCGTAGCGGCCGTTCGTGCGCTCTAGTTCGTGCATCATCTTCACGGTCAGGATTGCGCCCGTGGCGCCAACCGGGTGGCCGAGCGCAATCGCGCCGCCGTTCGGGTTGGTCTTGTCCGGGTCGAGCGACAGTTCCTGGGCACAGGCGCAGGCAACGCTGGCGAAGGCTTCATTCAGTTCGATGGTGTCGATCTGGTCCATGCTCATCTGCGCCTTTTCGAGCGCGGCGCGGACAGCCGGGATGGGCCCGCTGCCCATGATGCGCGGTTCCACGCCGGCTTCGGCGCGGGCGACCATGCGGAGCTTCGGCTGTAGGCCGAGTTCCTTCGCCTTCGTCGCGCTCATCACGGTCACGGCGGCGGCGCCGTCGTTGATGCCGCTGGCGTTACCGGCGGTCACCATGCCGCCGTCGCGGAAGGCAGCGCGCATCTTGCCGAGGGCTTCAGGCGTGCTCGCGCGAGGATGCTCATCGGTGTCGAAGACCTTCTCCTCGCGGCCCACCTTCACGGTGATCGGGACGATCTGGCTCTTGAAGCGACCTTCTTCGATCGCGGCGAGCGCGCGGCGCTGGCTTTCGGATGCGAATTCGTCCTGCGCGGAGCGGGTGATCTCGAAATCCTCGGCGAGGTTCTCGGCGGTGACACCCATGTGCTCGTTGCTGAACGGATCGCTGAGGATGTGGATCAGGCCGTCTTCGATCTGCCCGTGACCGAGGCGGAGTCCGGTGCGGGCCTTGCGGATGAAGAAGGGGACGTTCGTCATGGATTCGGCGCCGCCTGCAACGACGACATCGGCGTCGCCGCTCTGGATGTACCGCGCGGCACTGTGGATGGCTTCGAGGCCGGAGCCGCAAAGGCGGTTTACGTTCATCGCCGGCACGGTGTAGGGCAGGCCGGCGTTCACGCTCGCGTGGCGCG
>CAZDZP010000084.1:0-10067 GCA_964509855.1 uncultured Anaerolineaceae bacterium
CCCGCGCCAACCCAGGCGGAACTCCGCGCCAGCGCCCAGGAAGCCGCCGAGTGGATCGCCCGCTCCCAGTACTCCGACGGCACCTACGTGTACGAATGGAACGGCGTCACCGGCGACTTCAGCAGCGACTACAATGAAGTGCGCCACGGCGGCGTTACGATGTCGCTCTACCACCACGCGCTCTTCGGCGGCGACGATTCGGTCCTGCCAGCAGCCGACCGCGGCCTCGAGTGGATGATCGACAACCTCGAACGCCGGGACGACTGGGCGGCGCTGCGGTTGCCAGGCGCCAGCAGCCTCAAGCTGGGGGCAACGTCGCTCATGCTCGCCAGCCTCGAACTGCGGCGGCAGGCAACCGGTGAGACAGAATACGACGAGCTGATGCGGGAACTCGCGCGCTTCACCCTCGTGCTCCAACAGGAGGATGGCAGCTTCCTCAATTTCTTCGACCTCAACACCAACGCGCCCACGCCAGGCATCACCTCCGTGTACGCCACCGGGGAAGCGTTCTGGGCGCTGGCCATGCTCCACCGGAGCTTCCCCGGTGAGGGTTGGGACGAACCCGTGTGGGCCGTCGCCGACTACCTGGCGCTCTACCGGGACGAGGTGGAGGACTTCCCCTTTCCGCCGTGGGCAGACCAGTGGGCCGCCTACGGCTTCGAGGAGATGGCGGACTGGGGGCTCGAAGAGCACCACATCGAGTACATTCGCTCGATTTCGGCGCGGTTCGGGCTGCTGGTGCGGGCCGAATCACAGCGCCGCGACAGCGACTACTCCTACTGGACCCGCGGTCCCTTTGCGAGGGCGGCCGGACTGGGCACGTGGGTGGAAGCGCTGAACTCGCTCTGGCGGCTAAGCGAGCAGGAGCCGCGCCTGGCCGACCTGGCGCCGGCGATCGCGGCTCGCACGCAGTGTGCCAGCGGGATCCTCGTCGACCGGCAGGTGACGACGGGCGAGGCCACGGGCTACCCCGATGCCGAACTCGCCCGTGGCGCGTGGTTCGTGGACGACGTGACGCGAATGGACGACCAACAGCACGCACTCAGCGGGCTAATCATGACGTGGGCAAAGCTGGAAGAAGAGGAAACACCATGACCGACTGGTGGCAGATGTCACTCGTTTTCCTGTTGGCGGTGAACCCCGCGGCAGTTGCGGCGGGCGTTCGCGATTCGTGGCGAATCGAGCCGCGGAACCCCGTGCTTGCCTGCGGAGTCGGACTCGGACTGGCGGCCGTGCTTTGCGTGCTCGCCCTTCTGCTGGCCGAGCCCGCTCGTGACCTCATCGATGTGGAGTCACCCACCTTCCAGATCGGCGCTGGCGTCATCCTCGCGATCTCGGGTGCGCAGGCGATATGGCGCGGCTACCCCTGGCTCCAAACGGCAGAGACGGACCCCTCGTGGAGAGCCGGCGTCTATCCCCTCGCGCTGCCGCTGCTGGCGACCCCGGCCGTGCTGATGGCGCTTATCCACTGGGGTTCCCACGCGGATGTTCCGGTGATGCGCCCCTGGAGCGCCCTGACGCTACCCCTGCTCCTCGGGGCGGTCGCCCCGTTGTTGGTGCAGGAACGCTTCGCCGGCATCGCCACGGCAATTGCACGGATACTGGGGGCGCTGCTTATCTTGGCCGCCGTAGCGCTCATCGTGGACGGCGTTCAGACGGTTTAGGCGCGGGGCGCTCGTGAATCTCGTCACGGGTCCACGAGCGCGTGTCTTCGGGAGAGCCGGACTGGGACGTCCTCGCCCACTGCGTGAATGCGCGCAGGCCAGACGCCACGGGGCGCTCGGCGGGCTAGTACGCGCTCATGACCAGCGCTCCCAGCGGACCAGCTCGTCCAGCGCGAGGCGCTGCCGTCCAGCACCGAGCGGTGTCCCCGCTTCGGGGTAGCCCATCGCGAGCACGATCGGCACGGTGAAGCCCTCGGGTAGGCCGAGCACCTCGACGATCTTGTCGGCTTCGTGCATGGACGTGGGGCAGCTGGTGATGCCTTCGGACCAGGCCGCCACCATCATGTTCTGGGCGGCGCGGCCACCGTCGAACCCGCTGCCGCCCGGCTCCAGCACGACGCAGATCGCGGCTGCGCAACCGGGCACGTGGTTGGCGTAGTGCCCGCACTCGGCGACGTCCGTCTTACGCTGCTCGTCTTGTATGACCACGAAACGCACCGGCTGGGTGTTCTTGGAACTCCCGGCCATGCGACCCGCGTTGAGAATGCGATTGAGCACATCCTCGGCAATCGGGCGTTGTTCGAACTTGCGCGTGTCGCGCTTGGTGACGATGGCACGGTAGGCGTCCATAGGTAGCTCCTCGGCAACAGAATGTGTTTTCGGCGACGATACGGGGTTGGGTAGGGGAACGGTTTTCCAAAGCGTTCTCGCGGCAAAACGGCGGCTACGGGTACACTGGCCGGTACCACATCCCTTTGTTCAGGAAACGCGGAAATGTCCGGACACTCCAAATGGGCCACCATCAAGCGCGCGAAGGGCGCCACCGACGCGAAGCGCGGTGCGCTCTTCACGAAGCTTTCGCGCGAAATCATCACCGCTGCCAAGCAAGGCGGTGGCGACCCGGGCATGAACTTCAAACTGCGACTGGCGGTGCAACGCGCAAAAGCCGCGAACATGCCGAACGACAACATCGAACGGGCTATCGCCAAAGGCACAGGCGCCGACACAGCAGAGCAAATGGACGAGATTCTCTACGAGGGCTACGGCCCGGGTGGAATCGCAATCCTCGTGGAAACGATGACGGACAACCGCAACCGTACCGTCGCTGAAGTGCGACACCAGTTCAGCCGCGCCGGCGGGAACCTCGGCGAAAACGGCTCGGTGGCGTGGCAGTTCGAACCGCGTGGAGTGATCTCCGTACCCGTGAACGGCGTGGACGCCGACGAAATCGCGCTCACCGCCATCGACGCGGGCGCGGAAGACGTCCAGGTTTCGGGGGAAGTGGTGGAGGTTCAGACCGAGCCGACGAACCTCGAACCGGTGCGGCAGGCGCTCGAATCGGCGGGAGTGAACGTCGAAAGCGCCGACTTCGCCATGGTGCCGAAGGTGATGATGGAAGTCGAAGAAAAGGTGGCGATCCAGGCGCTGCGCCTGCTAGACGGGCTTGAAGACCTTGAGGACGTGATGCGCGTCTATTCGAACGCCGACTTCAGCGACGAGGTCCTGGAAGCGTACGCAAGCTGACGCTGGTGTGACATCGCGAAGTTGCCCACGCGCTTCCGCGGGCGGAAGGTAGGGCCATGCGAATAGTTGGCGTGGACCCGGGGCTAGAAACCACTGGCGTAGGCATCATTGATGCGGCTGGCGAACGGTGCATCCACGTGTTCCACGGTGTAGTACGCACCCGGAGCGCCATGCCCATTGCCGAACGGCTCACACTAATCCGCGACGGCGTGCTGGAACTGGCGACGAAGTGGAACGCAGAATCAGGCTCAATCGAGGCTTCGTTCGTGGGCAACAACGCGCGAAGCGCACTCGCGCTGGGGCAGGCGCGCGCGGCGGCTATTCTCGGGATGGCAGCGTGTGGCCTCGATGTGGCCGAATACACTCCCAACATCGTCAAGCAGACGGTTTCAGGCTACGGTCACGGTGGCAAGGCACAGGTGGCCGAGATGGTGCGACTGCAACTCCAGCTAAGCGCCGTGCCGACGCCAGCTGACGCCTCAGACGCGCTGGCCATCGCCATCACGCACTGGGCGCATGCCCGGCATAGCTTCCTTCGCTAGTTTTCTCTACCGTTCGCGTTACGCGCCCATCGCCTTCGCAATTTCGTTGTCGTCGAGCCTTGGCCCCACCACAGCTGCGTGCAGCTTCTTGCGGTTGAAGAGATTCGCCGCGACTGACTGCACTTCTTCGGCGGTGATGTTCTCCAGCTTCTGTACGTAGTCCTCGATTGGCTCCAGGAAGCCCCGCGTGAGCAAGAGTTCGCCATGGCGCTGGCCAAGGGAGAAGGCCGTTTCGAGGGAAAGCCGGAAGCGGCCGATGCTGTGGTCCTTGGCTTTGCGAAGTTCCTCTGGGGGAACGGTGCCCGTCGCCATCTTTTCCACTTCTTCCAACGCGACGGTGATGGTCTCAGCAAGGCGATCGCGGTCCACGCCGGCGGCAACGGTGAAGCTGCCAACGTCGTCCAGGAAGCCGTAAGACGAGGCCACCGAATAGGCGAGGCCGCGCCGCTCACGCACCTCGCGGAACAAGCGAGATGACATGCCACCGCCGAGCACGTCGTTCATGATGCGAAGCGCGAAGCGGCGCTCGTCGTGGCGGCCGAAGGCGGGCATGCCGAGATAGAGGGTGCACTGGTCGATATCGCGGCTCTCGGCGGATACCTGCGGCCCGGTGATGGATTCGTCGTAGGGGATGACAGTCGGAATGGTACCGCCGGGCATGCTGCTGAACAGGCGCTCAGCCTGCTCCATCACCTGTCCGTGCTGCACATTGCCTGCTACGGAGAGCACGACATTCTCGGCCAGGTACCACTCTCCGATGTGACTCATGAAGTCGGGGCGTTGCATCTCCTGCACGGTCTCCACGCTGCCGCCGACATCCCAGCCACAGGGTTGCGCACCGTAGACAGCCTGGCCAACGAGACGCCCGGCGTGTGCCTGGGGATTGTCGTGGTTCCGCTTTAGTTCCTGCTGAACGACGGTCCGCTCGCGGTCAATTTCGACCTGTTCGAGCTTGGAGTTGAGGAGCATATCGGCGGACACATCGATCGCGGTTTCGAAGCGGTCGTAGGGCACGATGTTCCAGTAACAGGTGAACTCTTTGTTCGTGTAGGCGTTGAGCGTGCCGCCGGCGCCTTCGATGGCCTCAGCGATCATCATCGCGTCAGGCCGGCGTTCGGTGCCTTTAAAGACCATGTGTTCGAGGAAATGCGTGATCCCGTTGATGCGCGCAGGCTCGCTGCGCGAACCCACGCCGACGAAGATGTTGATAGAAACGGCCTGCGTCGTAGGCATCGGTGTGGTCACGATGCGCATGCCGTTGGATAGAGTGCCAAGCTCCCAGTTGATCGCCATTGGGCACCCCCTTTCCGGGGTGGAGTGCTGCGCATTCTAACGATGGTTCGCTTGACCGAAAGTAGGCGCGGGCCGCTAGCGTTGCCCGCCGCACACAAACCGCAGCAGGTATGAGCGGTAGCATGGTTCCCATGGACGAACAGAACCGGCCACGATTGGCAACAAACTGGACAAGCGCCGCTGGCGCGGTGGAAGGAATCTTGCACTACCTTGGCGCTCCACTGCCGCGACACGCGATCATGGGGCTGACCGGGCACGCGTGGCACACATGCCTCGGTTCGACCAATGGCGTGGTTGCGTTGCCTTCGGGCCCTTCCGACCTGGACTGGGCGGCGGCGGTGCAACGCTATTCACGGACCGGCTATACCTGGGAGCGATTCGGTGGCCCCTGGAGCCCCGGGGAAGCAGGCGAACGTCTTCGGCAGGAGGCTATCGATTGGGCGACCGAAAGGCTGGATAGGGGTGTGCCGCTCGCCGGATGGGACTTCCACCTACACGAGTTCGGCATCGTTTGGGGCTACGAACGCGAGCGCGGCGGATTTCTCGTCGACGATGTGCTGAGCGAGGAAGTTGGGCCAATAGCTCTATGGCGCGACTGGCCCTCGGCGGCCACTGGTCAACTGGAGCTCTTCGCGCCGGTTGCTCCGGTCGACGAAGACCCCATCGAGACGGTGGCCGGGGCTCTCGAATTCACGCTGGAGTGTTTCGAAGGCAAGGACGGCCCCAGAGATGGCCAGCCCCGGGGTACCGCAGCTCTCCACGCCTGGGCTGATGCCTTTGACGGCGAGACTGAGGTCGACCGCGCAGGCAATGCCTACACGCTTGCCGTGCTGCAGACGGCGCGACTGGACGGAGCGGCCTTCCTTTCGGACCTGGCCGAATCGCTACCGCCGCTCGCCGAACCTTTCCTCGGCGCTGTCGCCGCGTTGAATGACATGACGAAGACGCTTTCCCCGCTACTCACGCTCTTTCCGTTTCCGACGGGCGGGCACGGAAACGTGAACAACCCGGGGCTTCGCGAAAGCGCGGCCCACGCGCTACGCCGCGCTGCAGGACACGAAGCCCGGGCGGCTGAGTCGATTGCGGAGGGGCTTCGCTTGCTGCAAGAGTAGGCGCGCGCCGTTCCGGTAGGCGAGACTTCGCGGTACCATCGGGGCAATGGCGAACTGGGTTGTGGAAGGATTGCTGGCAACGAGCCCCCGTCCGGGCTATCGTCCCGGACCAGAGGGACGGGTCCCGCGTGAGCGCGTAGACCTGTGGATTGAGGAGAAGCGCAACTTCGGCATTTCGTCGATCCTTTGCCTTATCGCCGACGACCAGTTGGGCTGGTATCAGCGGTCGCTGCCATCGGGGCTGATTGCCTACTATCGCGATGCGGGCTTTGCAGTGGCCCACCTGCCGACGCTGGACGGCCTCACGGAGCCGTACAAGCCCGAGGAGTACGAGCGGGCGTGGGAGTTCTTTCAGCAGCTCCCGAAGCCCGTGCTGGTGCATTGCAGCGCCGGCTATGACCGCACATTCCGCGTGGTGAACCACCTTGTCGCCCGCTTGCAGGAACAGGGGCTCGTGCCCGAATGAGCAGCGCACCGGCTGGCCTTATGGTTCGCGATGCGACCGAAGCGGATCTGCCGCGCGTCGTCGAACTCATCAACAACGGCGCGGTTGGGGGGCGAGAGGGAGAGCAACTGGGACCGCCGTTGCCAGCCAGCTACATCGATGCGTTCAACGAGATCACCGAGCGTCATGGTGGCCACGTCTTCGTCGCCGAACTCAATGGCGAGATCGTGGGCACGGTGCAGATGCTCCTCCTTCCGAACCTCTCGCACCTTGGCCGGCCGATAGCGCAGCTGGAGAGCATGCACGTCGCTGCCACTCACCGGGGCAACCGCATTGGGGAAGAGATGATCCGATGCGCGGTAGCCGAGGCGAAGCTGCACGGTTGCTTCCGGATGCAATTGACGAGCAACAAGCTGCGACACGACGCTCACCGTTTCTACAAGCGCCTTGGATTCGAGGCGTCACACGAAGGCTTCAAGCTTTCGCTCTAACGACCCGTTGGGTTCGCCGGGTTTAGTTGACCGGGAGCGATTGCCACTCTTGCTGGCGAGCGAAGAGCAGGTCGTGCATTTCCCAGAAGTGATCCTGGTCGCCGGCGCAGACTGCCGCGAAGCTGGCGTAGGCCGCGTTGGGGTGAATCTGGGTCAGGGGGAAGTGCATGAAGGCGAGTGCAACATCGTCTCCGATGACTTCGCGAAGCGGTCCCATGGACTGCTGGACCCAGCGTTGGCAGAAGGGGCACTGGAAGTCGCTGAACTCGGCGATCATTACGCGTGCATCGGGATTGCCTTCGAACGATGCGCCCTCCACGTTTGGCACCTGGCTCACGATTTCGAAGCGTGGCGGGTCGGTGGCCGCGAGCTGCTGAATGGTCGCCGAGTACTCCTCGAGGGACGTGGGGCTGCCATCGAGTTCTTTCTGGATCACTTCAAGGAGGATCTGCGGCGGTTGCGCGCCAACGATGCGCTTGTTGTTCACGAAGAAGGTTGGGGTGCCCGTGACGCCGAGCTGCTGACCCATTTGGAGGTGGCGATTGATGATTTCCGCACGTTCGGGTTCGGCGAGGCACTGCTCAAACTGCGCCTCATCAATGCCGAGCTGCTCCGCGTAGCCACCGAGGGCTGCCAGCAATGTAGGTGGCGCCGTAGTCACGCCACCGGTGGTCGCGTCAGACGTGTCGCCGTCCGGGGAGGCAACGACCTGCGTGGCCTCATCGCCGCCGTCAGCGAACCAGATGGCTCCCGCCACGAGCAGTGCTCCGACAATGACCGCGATGGGGGTCAGGAACGTTGTCCACAGCGGCTGGCGGGGAGCCTGGGCCGAGGGAACCGGGTCCGAGGGTGGCGGGGGCGGAGGTGGCAGTGCGTCGTCGCTCACAGCATTCAGCGTACGGCCTTCGCCATCTCCGGGCGATCCCGGCCGGTCATGCTTTACCGCGCCCCTCGCTCCTTCAGGACAGCCAGTGTGATGTCCTCCACGGAGATAAGTTCGGCGTTTCGCTTCATCGTGTCTTCGACCCAGCGGCGGGCCTCGGCGCGCGGGTAGCCGAGCGAAACAACGGCTGCAACGGCATCTTCCACGGCGCGGGTCTGTTCGAAACGGCTGGTGTCCACGGGTTCGGAAATGGCGCCGTCGTGCATGGCGGCTTCGGCCGTCACCTTGCCGCGCAGACTGGCGATAATCTTGTCGGCGGCGCGCGGCCCTACGCCGGGCATGCGCGAAAGCGTTGCGCGGTCTTCCTGCTCGATGGCGCGGGCGATGACACTCACAGAGACGTTCATCGCCTTGGCTGCCTTGAGCGGACCGATGCCTTCCACCGTCGTGAACTTGCGGAAGAAGTCGCGTTCGGCGCGGCGGAAGAAGCCAACAAGCACCGGCACCGGGCTGTTCGTGGTGGCGTGGTAGAAGATGTGCAGCCCGATGGCCGGGCCGGGGGCGTCATCGTCGAGAGCGCGCCCTTCGGCGAGTTCGTTGACTTCGGGCCAGAGGAAGAGCGGTACCAGCACCTGGTAGCGAACGCCGGAAACATCCACTTCCACGGCCGGGACGGAGGCGTCGATAACGGCAAGGTTGCCCTGCAGATGGGTTATCACTGCCGCATGGTACCCGTGCATGGGCGTACCGCGAAAACCGAAGCAAAATCTCCCGGATTCCCTACTGGTCTTTAGCCTGGAAGCCGGTACGTTTCCTGCTGCACGCGCGAAATGAGCGGAAAGCGCGCCATTTCGGCCACAACGGCGAGGCAGCCTTCGTTGACGGAACCTCCTTCCGAGGAAAGCGATCCAAGCAGTACAGGGGCCCTGCGTGGCCTGACCGCGCCGGGCCGTCCATTTGCATCGCTGCGCCACCATGATTTCCGCGTGCTGCTGGCAGGCACCATGGCTCTGCAGATCGGGTCGTGGGTGCAAACCATCGGCATGGGCTGGCTGGTGCTCAACGACCTGGGTGGCAACGCGGCAGCGCTGGGATTGGTGGCTCTTCTCCGTGGGGCGTCCCAGCTTTTCATTGGACCCATCGGCGGCGACCTGGCGGGTCGCTTTGAGCGCCGGAAACAGCTCATCTTCTACCAGCTGGCCGCGCTGGTTATTGCAGCAGCGCTTGCAGCGCTCACCACCACGGGCGTCATCGAAATCTGGATGGTCTTCGTGCTTGCGGCAGCCGCGGGTGTCGCCGACGCCCTGGCGGCGCCGGTACGCATGGTGCTGGTCTACGACAGCGTGCAGGGGCAGGAGCTCACCAACGCCGTTGCACTGAACGCGCTGGGCGGCAACGCCATGCGCGTGATCGGGCCGGCAATCGGTGGGGCGCTTATCGCTCTTGTCGGCACAGAGGGCACGTTCCAGGTGCAGGCGCTCTGTATCGCGCTGTCCATGGTGCTGACGTTCGCGTTGAGCCCGAGCCTTCCCGAGCTCGTACTCAACCGGCCCAACATGTTTCGAAGCATTGGAGGGGGACTCGTCTATGTCGTGCGCGACAGGGCACTGTTGCTCATCGTCGTCATGGCGCTGCTGCCGAGCCTTCTCGTGTATCCCTACGTGACCTACCTGCCGGTCTTCGCTCGCGATGTGATGGGCTCGAACGAACAGGGCTACGGCTTGCTCGCGGCCGCCGTCGGGGTGGGGTCCGTGGTTGGTGGAGCCGTTGTCGCGTGGCGAACGGGAGCGCGGCGGCTGGGGCCAGCCATGGTGTGGTCGTGTTTCGCGTACTGCGCGATGGTGTGCGCATTCACCTTCGCCCGCGACCTCTGGGTTGGCATCATCCTGTTGGGATTCGCGGGGGTGGCGCACAGCGTCTACGCGGCGCTCAACAGTGCGCTCATGCAATTGCGGCCGGAGCCGGAGTACCGCAGCCGGGTTATGGCGCTGCAGACCATGACATGGGGCGTTACGCCGTTCTCCGCGTTGCTCATCGGGAGCCTTATCGACAACTTCGGTGCGCCAGCAGTGGTTGCAACGGCCGTTGGGTTCTGCGGCCTGCTTACCGTGGT
>CAZDZP010000085.1:0-10005 GCA_964509855.1 uncultured Anaerolineaceae bacterium
GACTGCTGATCGATCTCGTGACGGTTTCGGCATACGACATCGGGTCGGAGCGGGTGATGGTCCCGCAACGGGTGGAGCCGGGGCGAGCGGCGGTGGGGGCACGGAGTCAGGGACGAGCACTTGCTATCCGCGAAACGAAGAAAGCAACGAGGACGGAAGGCAGCACCGAGTTTGAGCGCATCCTGCGGGACTCTCCGGCGGATGAGCAGGAAGGTGCTGAAGACCTCGTGCGGTGGATGAAGTCATTGGAGCAGCAAGGGCTTGCCCGGTTGTTAACAACAGAAGGAAGTTGGAACACGACTCTGCGCCCCAGGTTTCTGAACGAAGACAGCGGCTTCGTGAACCTCTGGCGAGATCCTCGGCGCCTCACGCTCACGGTTGAAGAGACCGTATTGCGGCGGCGGGCTCCATCGCTTTTCGACAAGGTTACGAGCGTTGCGCGGACCGTCACTACGCCGTCCGCCACGGGGAGCTTCACGATTCGCGCCAATGACGTCCCGGCAACTATCCTAGACCTCCTCACTGACGCCTACCGCGAAGCCGCCGGGGTACCAATCGATCCTTCGTGACCATAGAATGTGACCATGGTCAGGAAAAAGGTCAGGACGATCCCCGCGGGCGAGTTCAAAGCGAAGTGCCTGAAGCTTATCGATGAAGTCGCCGAGACGGGCGAAGAGATTGTCGTGACGAAGCGGGGCAAAATTGTCGCGCGGCTTGTACCGCCGAACGACGAATCGAGACGGTCGCTGGCGGGGACGATAGCCTGGGAGAAAGACATCGTTTCGCCGGTGGACGATGATTGGGATGCGGACGCGTGATCCTTCTTGATACCCACACCTGGGTGTGGTGGGAGGCTGCCGCTTCGCGACTTTCCACCGAAGCACTCGCGGCGATCGAGGGAGCGGACGTTGTCGGAGTGTCGTCCATCTCAATCTGGGAAGTGGCTCTGCTCGTTGAACGGGGCCGGCTTGGGCTTCAGATTGAGCTGGGGGAATGGCTCGGCAAGGCGGTTCGAAATGACCGTGTCGAGATCGTCGAAATCGAGCCAGCCATCGCAGTGACTGCTGCCCGCATCCCGCGAACGGTCCTTCGCGATCCCGCCGATCGGCTCATTGCGGCCACGGCGATGGTTCACGGACTCCGGCTGGTGAGCAGGGACAGGGAGATGCATTCGCTGCCCGAGCTCTCCATCGTGTGGTAGGGCTCCCCGGTGTGCGCTCCTACTGGTAGCGCGGCGGGATTTCCTTATACTCCGCGCATGCAAAACGGGTTCGATGTTGTCGTTGTCGGCGGGGGCATTGGCGGTGGCGCGTTGGCGCTAGTCCTGGTGCGCGCCGGGCGGTCCGTGCTGGTGCTGGAGAAGACGACGGTCTACCCGGACCGGGTGCGCGGCGAGTGGATCGCGCCGTGGGGTGTGGTGGAGGCGAAGCGCCTCGGGATTTACGACACGCTGTTCAACGCCGGCGGCCACCACCTTTCGCGCCACGCCACGCTTGGTGACGACATCGAAGACCCGGAAGCGGCGGTCGCCAACGCCGGGCGGCTCGATGCGCTGGTACCCGGCGTCCCCGGGCCTCTGTGCGTGCGGCATCCTGTCGCCTGCGAGGCGTTGACCGTCGCGGTCCAGGAAGCGGGTGCGGAGGTCTTGCGCGGCGTATCGAACGTTCGTGTGGTGCCGGGCGAGCGGCCATCGGTGTCGTTCGTACACGACGGGAGCGAGCAGAGCGTTTCGTGCGCGCTGATTGTTGGGGCGGATGGCCGCTCCGGGGTGACGAGGGCGCAGGCGGGCATCGCATTGCATCGCGACCCGACGCACCATCTGTTTTCGGGGATGCTGGTGGAGGGCGCGCATGAGTGGCCGGAGGATCTGCAGACGAAGGGCACCGAGGGCAACGTCAACTTCCTCGCCTTCCCGCAGGGGAATGGCCGGGTGCGGCTCTACCTGGGATATGGGTACGAGCACAAGGGGCTGTTGGCGGGCGAAGGCGCACAGCAGCGCTTTCTCGATGCGTTCCGGCTGAAGACGGTGCCGGGCAGCGAATCGCTGGCGAACGCGACCCCGGTGAGCGATTGCTATTCGTATCCCAACGAAGACACGTGGACGGACGAACCGTTCGTCGAGGGGCTGGTGCTGGTTGGCGACGCAGCGGGGAACAACGATCCAATCATCGGGCAGGGGCTTTCGATAACGCTGCGGGACGTACGCATCGTGTCCGAAGCGATGCTCGGCAGCGAGTCCTGGACGACGGGCATTTTCGGTGAGTACGCGACGGAGCGCGCGGAGCGGATGCGTCGGCTGCGGTTCGCGGCGGCGCTACAGTCGACCATCGATTCGGAGTTCACGGACGAAGCGCGCGCCCGGCGGAAGCGCATCCGCGAACGCGCCGCCGCCGAGCCGGGGCTGATGCTGCCGCTGGCCGCTTCGATGATCGGGCCGGAGGTTCTGCCCGGCGAGATTTTCACCGTAGCGAACCGGGAGCGGATTCTGAACGGCTGAGCCCGTATCCTTCGGCGCACAACACTTTGGCCGGGGGAATCACATGACATCACTCGAAGGGCGCGTGGCGCTGGTCACGGGCGGCAGCCGCGGGATTGGCGCCGCGATATGCGCGGTGCTGGCGCATCGTGGGGCGGACATTGCCATCAATTACAACAGCAACGCCGAGGCAGCGGAGAAGGTGGCGGCAGCCGTGAGCGAGCTTGGCCGTACGGCGCGCATCTACCAGGCGGACGTTTCGGACGAAGCGGCAGCGGCGGCGATGTGCGAGCAGTCCATCGCCGACTTCGGCAAGGTCGACATCCTGGTGAACAACGCGGGTGTGGGTTCATCGCATGTTGGGCGGCCGCTCGTGACCGAGACGAAGACCGACCAGATCGACTGGCTGGTTCGCACGCACATCTACGGTTCGATGTACATGTGCCGGGGGCTGGTTCCGCAGATGCGCGGGTTGGAGCGCGGCGATGTCGTCATGATTTCGTCCGTGGCGGCGCAGCGCATGGGCGCGACGAGCGGCACCTACAACGTCGCCAAGGCGGGCATGGAGGCGTTGGCCTACACGCTGGCGAAGGAAGAGCGCCAACACAACGTGCGCGTGAACATCGTCGCGCCGGGGCTGGTGGACACGGACCTCGGGCTGCAGCTGATGAACATGACGCAGGGCGTGACCGACATCCACCAGCTCGATGAGTCGTCGCCGTTTGGCTACGTGTGCACGGCGGAGGACATTGCGAATGCCGTGGCGTTCCTCGTTTCGGAAGAGGGGCGCTACATCACCCACCAGCGCATCACCGTGAACGGCGGCGGGTTCTAAACAGCGGGTCTGGAGGACGTTGTGCGGAGCCGCGTCCAAACGGGATGCGGCTCGCGCTACACTGGAGCCATGGACGGAAACGAAGCCCTCGAAGCGGCACGCGCCCGGGACGCAGCGCTCTCGCCGGAAGAACGGGAAGAGCGCCGCAAGCGCATGCTCGCGAACTACGCGAAGGCCGCCGAGGCGGAGGGCCCGAAAGCGAGGGCCCTGGAGTGGCGCGGCGCCACACCGGAGCGTCATGCCGAGGTGCTGGTGCAGGCGCTAAACCTCACCGACAACATTCGCCGAAGCCGTGGGATCCGCGTCTGGGAGAGGCGGCCGCTCCCGTTCGTCCGGCTCAAAGGGAGCTCGCTGCCATCGAATCGGAACCAATAAGTCCATATCCACGTGAAGTCGCGGCCATACTGAAGGACGTCGTACAGGCGCTCAACACGGCAGGTATTCCGCACGCCGTTGGTGGCGCCATCTCCTACGGCTTCCACACGTTGCCTCGTGGTACCACCGACATCGACATCGATGTTTTTCTGCCACCGGAACGCGGCCCGGAAGTCTTGCGGGCATTGGAGTCGGCTGATGTGCGAACCTCCCACATCTCCGACCCCATCCAGGAAATCCAGACAACAGGACAAATCCGAACTCTCGTGCGGGAAACGTATGTCGATTTGTTCTTCAGCCACCATGCGTACTTCGAACAATGCGACGAGCGAGCCATTACGGTGCCGTTCGAAGAGTTTGAGATCCGAGTTCTCCAGGTCGAGGACATCACGAATTTCAAGGTGATGTTTAACCGTGGCCGGGACTGGGTCGATATCGAGCAGTTGCTCTTCTCCACGGTCGACCGATTCGATATCGACTACTCGACTCGGTGGCTTTCGGAAATGCTCGATGCTGACGATTCGCGTGTTGCCCGCCTTCGGGAAATGTACGACACAATTCGCGACGAAATGACGCCTACCGAAGCGCCGGGTTCTGACGCTCCCTGATGGCGTCGAAGCGGCGCATGGCGCGCTGGAGTCCTTCTTCCTGGGCGGGGATGCAGTAGAACTGGTTCGCCTTCACCGCTTCCAACACCTGGCGCGCGACTTCTGACGGCGGGTAGCCAGCGGCGAGGCTGGATCGCAGCCCTTCGCGGAAGCGAGCGGTGGCATCGCCGTGTTCGCCGGCGTTGGCGGCGTCGCCGGGCCGGTTGCGCTTGGCGTAGGCGATTTGCGTGTCGATGGCGCCCGGGCAAACGACCGTGATGCCCACGGGCGAGCCCGCGACTCTCAGGTCTTTGTAGGTTGCTTCGGAGAGCGCCATGACGCCGAACTTCGTCACGTCGTAGACGGACATGAAGGCGGAGGTGTTGAGCGCGGCCATGCTGGCGGTGTTGACGATGTGGCCCTCACCCTGCGCCATGAAGCGCGGCAGGAAGTAGTGGACGCCGTAGATGACGCCCCACAGATTGACGTCCATCACCCAGCGCCAGTCATCCAACGTGTGCTCCCAGGCGTGTCCGAGCACTTCCACGCCGGCGTTGTTGCAGACGACGTGCGCCGCGCCGTAGTGGTCCCACGCGGCGTTGGCCAGCGCTTCGACTTCTTCGGCTTTGCGCACGTCGGTGCGGCGCGTGAGCACTTCCGCGCCCTTCGCACGGAGCTGTTGCGCGGCCTCTTGGAGTCGCGCTTCTTCGATGTCGGCCAACACGAGTTTGGCGCCTTCGGCGGCGAACGCTTCCGCCATGGCGAGACCGATACCGCTCGCGCCGCCAGTGATTACCGCTACCTTGCCTTGCAGGTCTTCCATATTGATCTGAGCCTTCCTGTAATTCGCGTGTCGCTACCGCCGTGGTGTTGGGTTGCGGCGCTCCTTGATGTCATCGAAGCGGGCGAGGGCGCCCTGGAAGATCTGCTCCTGCGCGGGGATGCAGTAGAACTGCCCGGTCTTCACGGCTTCGAGCACCTGCCGGGCCACTTCTTCCGGGCCGTAGCCGCCTTCGAGGATGGTGCGGAAGTTCTTGCGGAAGGCCTGCGTGGCCTCCCCGTACTGGGGCGTCTCGGCGAAGTCGTCCGTGCGGTTGCGGTCGGCGTGCAGGATTTCGGTGCGGATGAGCCCCGGGCAAACAACGGTGACGCCGATGGGCGAACCGGCGACCTGCAGGTCCTTGTAGGTCGCTTCGGATAGCGCCATGACGCTGAATTTGGTGACGTCGTAGACCGACATGAAGGGAGATGTGGTGAGCCCGGCCATGCTGGCGGTGTTGACGATGTGGCCTTCGCCGCCCTGTTCCATCATCCGTGCCAGGAAGTAGTGCTGGCCGTAGATGACGCCCCAGAGGTTGACGTCCATCACCCAGCGCCAGTCGTCGAGCGTGTGTTCCCACACCTGGCCGAGCACTTCGACCCCGGCGTTGTTGCACACGACGTGGGCCGCTCCGTAGTGGTCGAAGGTGGCGTTGGCGAGCGCTTCGACCTGTTCGGCTTTGCCCACGTCGGTATGGACGGTGAGAACCTCGGCGCCCTTCGCGCGGATGCCTTCTGCGGCGGTTTCGAGGCGGGCAGCGTCGATGTCCGACATGACGAGCTTCATGCCTTCGTTCGCGAAGGCTTCGGTCATTGCGAGGCCGATGCCGCTGGCGGCGCCGGTGACCACGGCGACTTTTCCCTGTAGCTGTTCCATTTGTGACTCCCCCGATGCGCCGGTCCGGGCGCTAACGGGCGGAATCATACCCCGGGGGAGGTGTCGTCTGTCGCTGGTTCCCGGTGGGCGGCGATCATCGCGACGACGTCGCGGCCAAAGTGGTCAACGGCATCCCAATCGGTGTAGTCGTGGTCGTGCGAGGTATCGGTGTCGCCGCCCTGCTTGCTCACGATGGACTTCATGAGGTGGCGCTTGAGAAAGCCGTACTGCGTGTAGAGCAAGGCGCCGCCGAAGACGCCAACGATGTCGGGTTCCCAGTTGGTGGCGGTCGCGAGTTCGCTCACGTAGGACGCGACCAGCGCCTGGGACGCCTCGTCCTGTTGGGCGGCCGTGAGGCTGACGGAGAAGAGGGCCGAGGGCATCTGAGCGAGGTCGGCCTGGTGCTTGCGGACGAATGCGACGAGGTTCTTGTGGTGCTTGCCGACGTGGACCGAACCGCCCGCAACCACGGCGCTGTAACCTTCAAGCGACTGGGGCGCGCGGTCGACCGAATAGAGTTCGGCGACGAAACCCCCGCCGCGGATGGCGTCGGCCAGCCTTTCGGCGATGATGCGGGAATGACCTTCGACGGTGTGGTAGACCACGAGTACTCGGTCTGGCGACATGGCGAGTTCCTTTGGTGGAGCATGCCACACTGTCGTTGCCACGACGCAGGTTCGGAAGGTCCGTGTGGCCCACGTTGCACGGACCGGCGGCCCATCTACCGCGCGTAACATGGGCTTGCTACCCTCGGGAACACGTTTCGGACATGCTTTTCTTTCCCGGACCTGGAGGTTCACGATGCGATTTGTTGTTTATGGCGCCGGCGCTGTCGGCGGTGTGATTGGCGCCCGGCTGGCGCAGCACGGCCACGATGTGGTGCTGATAGCGCGCGGCAGGCACTACGAGGCGATCCGCGAAAAGGGCATCACGCTCAAGACGCCCAACGAAACCATCACGCTGCCCACGCCCGCTGCCGCCAACCCGGCAGGGGTGGATTGGAAGCCGGGCGACGTGT
Source organism: uncultured Anaerolineaceae bacterium (assembly GCA_964509855.1). GTDB lineage: Bacteria > Chloroflexota > Dehalococcoidia > Tepidiformales > Tepidiformaceae > CAZDZP01. The sequence goes on from CAZDZP010000085.1 coordinate 6,988, forward strand.
GCCTGATGGCGATGAAGTTGCAGGATTCGGTGGCGGCGCTGGAAGAACTGCGCGAAGCCGCCGGCGACCAGGTGCCGGTCGTGTGCGTGCAGAACGGCGTGATCGGCGAGCGTTTCGCGCTGCGGCGTTTCGCGAACGTGTACGGCACGGGTGTGTTCTTGCCGGCGACGCATCTCGAACCCGGGGTGGTGATCGCCGATTCGCGGCTGGCGACGGGCATTCTGGACACGGGCCGATACCCTTCGGGCAACGACGTGGTCGCGGAGGAAATTTGTGCGGCGCTCGCGGCCTCGACGTTCAGCGCGGTGGCACGCGACGACATCATGTCGTGGAAGTACACGAAGCTGCTTTCGAACCTGAACAACGCCATTGAGGCAATCTGCGGGAGCGGGACGCGCCTGCCTACGGTCACCACGGCGACCCGCGACGAAGCCATCGCCTGCTACAACGCGGCGGGCATTGCGTGGACCGACCCGGATGTGTACGCCGAACGCCGCAAGGGGCTGATCGATGTGAACCCGGTGAACCAGGAGGGGCGCGCCGGGAACTCTTCGTGGCAGAGCCTGGCGCGCGGCAACCGCAGCATCGAGGCGGACTACCTGAACGGGGAGATCACGCTGCTGGGACGGCTGCACGGCGTCCCCACGCCGGCGAATGCAGTGTTGCAGCGGGTCGCGAACCACGTGGCGCGGAACGGCCTTGAGCCGGGAACGGTGACCGCGGAGCAGCTGATGGCGGAGATGGAAAAGGCGAGCGTGGCGGCGGCGGTGTAGCCGCCACCGGAAACGAGGAACGCCATGAGAACGCCACTAGTGCAGGAAATCGCCGGGCAGACCGTACTGGTGGCGCCGGGCGACGCCGGGCCGTACGAGACCGTCGACCAGTTCACCGCGCTCATTGGTGACTGTCTTGGCGAAGGGGCCGTAGTGCTGGCGCTGCCGGTGGAGGCCATCGGCGAGGAGTTCTTCCGCCTGCGTAGCGGTCTCGCCGGCGAGGTTCTGCAGAAGCTGGTGAACTACCGCATCAAGCTGGCTATTGTCGGTGACGTTTCGCGCCAGGTGGAGGCGAGCTCCGCCTTCCGCGACCTCGTCGTGGAAGCGGAGCGCGGCACCGACCTGTACTTCGTGTCGGATATGGCTGCGCTGGGAGAACGGCTGGGCGCGGTTTTCCAAACGTGAACCTGCTTCGATAGTCCCTGGCACGGAGGCTGCAAGCCGCGCGCCCAAAAGCGTAGACTACCGGGTTACGACTTCCCGGCCGGTACACGGCCCGGGGCAAGACCGAACCGGAGGTATTCGCAATGGTTCCCGGACACATGATGGACGACTATCCACTGACGTTGACGAGCGTGCTGGAGCGCGCGGGCAAGGTGTTCCCGAAGAACGATATAGTGAGTCGCGGGCCGGATGGCAGCATCCACCGCTACACCTACGGCGATTTCTACAAGCGAGTACACCAGCTGGCGAACGCGCTCACCGCGCTGGGGCTGGAGCCCGGTTCCCGCATCGCGACGTTGAGCTGGAACCACTACCGCCACCTTGAGCTCTACTTCGCCATCCCGGTGGCGGGCTACGTGCTGCACACGCTCAACCTGCGCCTGCACCCCAACGACCTGACCTATATCGCGAACCACGCCGAGGACCAGGTGGTGTTCGTCGACCGGTCGCTGCTGCCGCTCTACGAGCAGTTCAAGGGCAACATCAAGAGCCTGAAGCAGACGGTGATCATCGCCGACGACGGCCCCACGCCGGACGGCTACACCGACTACGAAGGCTTCATCGGCGGGGCTAGCGCCACCTTCGACTACCCGGAAATCGATGAACGGCAGGCTGCAGCGATGTGCTACACGAGCGGCACCACGGGCAACCCGAAGGGCGTGCTCTACAGCCATCGTTCGACTGTGCTGCACACGATGGCCGCCTGCATGACGGATACGCTGGGCGTGAGCGAAAAAGACCGCATTCTTGCGGTGGTGCCGATGTTCCACGCGAACGCATGGGGGCTGCCGTTCGCGGCGGTGCTCACGGGCGCGACGATGGTCTTCCCCGGGCCGAACCTGCAGCCGGAATCGCTGCTTGACCTGATGGCGGCGGAAAAGGTGACGGTCGCGGGCGGGGTGCCCACGATCTGGATCGGCATCCTCGCGCTGCTGGATGCGGACCCGAAGAAGTGGGACCTCTCCAGCGTGCGCACGATGGTGGTCGGCGGTTCGGCCGCGCCGCCTTCGATGATGGACGGCTTCAAGAAGCGCCACGGCCTCGTGGTCACTCACGCGTGGGGCATGACGGAAACCAGCCCCATCGGCTCGCTTTCGCGCACGAAGCGCCACATGGATGGCTGGAGCGACTCCGACAAGCTAGCGGTGCAATCGACGCAGGGCTTTTCGGCGCCGTTCGTGGAGATTCGTTGCGTGACCGACGATGGCAAGGCGCTGCCGTGGGGGAGCGAAACCATGGGCGAACTGGAAGTGCGCGGCCCGTGGGTTGCGGCCAGCTACTTCAACAACGATGAGCAGGCCGACCGCTTCACGAAGGACGGCTGGTTCAAGACCGGCGACATCGTCACCATCGACGAAGAGGGTTACATCACGATCACCGACCGTTCGAAGGACGTCATCAAGTCCGGCGGCGAATGGATCAGCACGGTGGCGCTGGAGAACGCGCTGATGGCGCACCCGGCGATCATGGAAGCGGCGGTGTTCGCGGGCATCCACCCCAAGTGGGACGAGCGCCCCATCGCAGCGGTGGTTCCGAAGCCCGGGCAAACGGTGAGCGAGGATGAGCTACGTGCCCACCTTGAAGCGCAGTTCGCCAAGTTCTGGCTCCCGGACGCGTACATCACCGTGGACGCGATTCCGAAGACTTCCGTTGGGAAGTTCCTGAAGAGCGCGCTGCGTGACGAATATGGCGACTACCTGGTGAAGCAGGGCGCCACGGCGTAACCGTCTATCACTGGCGACCATGGACACGGGAAAGGGCCGCTCAGTTGAGCGGCCCTTTCGGCGCAATGCGAGGGGTG
>CAZDZP010000086.1:0-9787 GCA_964509855.1 uncultured Anaerolineaceae bacterium
TGACGACGGTAATGTTCGTCGTGATGGGGCGCTGCAGGTCGACCTGGTAGAAGTCGGCGTGGATGAAGGGGCCGGTACCACCCTTGCGGACGAGGCCGCGGATGAGCACGTAGCGCGGTTCGGGTTCACCTTCGACGTCGAGCTGGAACATGCTGCGGACGCCGGCTTCACGGACCTGGCGAAGGAACTCGCGCGCATCTACCTGGACTGCTCGTGATTCGAGTCCGCGTCCGTAGATGTTTGCCGGCAGGATGCCGTCGCGGCGAAGTTGCTTCACCTTTTTGCCAAGCACGTCGCGGGGACGCGCTTCAATAATCACTCGGTCTGCCATGGGGAACCTCTCCATCGGCACGCTTCATACGTGGCCGCGACTTATGAGCGTAGCGCACCCGACCATACGGTCTATTTGAGATGCTCTTCGGCTGCTGCTCGCCCTGCGGGCACTACGCGCTCATCGCTGTGCGACGCGCTCTTCGGCTGCTGCTCGCCCTGCGGGCGCTACGCGCTCATCGCTGGGTGACCCGGCACGGTGCACGCGAAAGGGCTGCCCCGGAGGACAGCCCTTCGAATCGCCGAGGTTTAGGGAACTAGGCGGGCTTGAGTTCCGCGACTTTTGCGCGGGCAGCGGCCTTGTCTTCGAACCACAGGGAGTTGATGGCCGTGTACGGCGCTTCGGCTTCCGGCACGTCATCTTCGGCGAAGATGGCGGTGACGGGGCAGGCGGGCTCGCAGGCGCCGCAGTCGATGCACTCATCGGGGCTGATGTAGAGCATGCGGTCTTCGCCTTCGTCGAAGTGGATGCAGTCGACCGGACAGACTTCAACGCAAGCCTGGTCCTGAACGTCAATGCATGGCGTGGTGATCACGTAGGTCATGGAATACTCCTGAATTGTGTCGCTGCGCGGCGAAGCGCCGAACTCAGCGCGATAGTACATGCGGATCATCGGAGTGTGAAGCGGGCAGCGTAGGCCTATTGGCCGACTATCGGCCTCGTAGCGACTGGTTTGCCCGAACGCAGGTCCACCGCGTGGAATCGACCGGCCTTCAATTCGGCGATCAGTTCACGTTCGTCGCGGATCTCGCGGTCGAAGTAGGTGGCGCTCTTGCCTATGTCGCTGATGGCGTGGGAGTCAGTCCCGGCTGTACCTGGCATATCCATCAGGTCGGCGAGACGGTGGGAGAATTCGTTCTCCTTGTCGCTTCCGCGCCCATTTTGAATCTCCAGGGCACTCACGAACTCGTAGGCTGGGTTCTTCCTGGCCTTCTCAAGCGAGGCGAGGTACTCGTCTTCGTTCTTGCTGAACCATGGCATCTGGCGCCTATAGGGGTGCGCTGCAACCATCACGCCGCCGACTTTTTCCACGTGCTTGGCGAGTTCCTTAGAACGGTGCATCCCAAAGACATACTTGTCGACACCAAACACAAGGATATGGCCGTCGTCCGTGCTGATTTCGATACCGGCGAGGACGAGGAAGTCGTGCTTCGCGCGCAGTTCGTCGACAGCCGCCTGGTCCCAGACGGTGTCGTGCTCTGTAAAGCAGATTCCATCAAGCCCCGCTTGCTTTGCGCGGACAACGAGGTCTTCAGGGTTGAGGACGCTGTCGTGGGACCGGGGCCATGTGTGAGAGTGCAGGTCGATCAGCATGAGACGATGGCTGTCACTATAGGCACGATGCGAGGGCGCAAGCAATCGCGCGGGATTAGTCCGACGCAACGCCAGGACCCGGCGACGACAGGGCCGACGCCTTCGCGTGCTTGCACGAGTGCACATCGGGGCTGAAGGACCATCCGACCTGCCCCGAGTGGCCCTCACTTTCCAAATGCAATCGTTTCTTAATGTAGGCGGGGGACACTCGTCTTATGGAAACACAAACGAACCCGTGCGAACACCGCTGGATCCACTTCGTTGACGTGGCAACCAAGGCCATCTGCGAACGCAAGTGTGAACGCTGCGGATACCGCGAGCCGTTGGTCACGGCGCGATCACAGCGAGGCAGCGCTGCTGTCGCCGATCGGAAGAGCGCCTAAGCTCTCCCGACGGCCTTGAGGCGCGCGAGCCGCTGATTCGGCTCTTTCCCGCCCGCGAAGTTGGGCTTGTAGTCGCTCGCGCGGCCTTCCAGTTGCGCGGCGTGCTGCCGGTCGTGGCGATAGAACGACCGTAGCCACTGGAGCACCGTGAGCTCCCCGAAGATGGGGCTCACCGCAGTGCGGTCGAAGTCATCCAACCGCATCGCATCGATGAGACCCAGCGTGTAGGCACGTTCGATTTCGAGATGGCGGATCATCTCCGGGAGTGAGGACTCGTTCGCGTCCTGGACCGGCACGGCGACCGGCTTCCCCTGGACACCGGTGAGGTCGACGCCGTTGGTTTCGAGTGCGGCAAGCACCCACGCGTCGTAGTTACGCTCCATTTCCCAGAGGTGCGCGAGCTGCTCCAGCGCCGTCCACTGCTCTTCGCCCTCCGCGTCCACCGGCACCTTGAGCGCCTCTTCGGCGGTCATCGCGTGAGCCACGTCGAGGAGCGTCGCGCGCTGCTCGGTCATCTTCGCCTTCAGTTCGTCCACCTGTTCTTTTGTGGCCATCGCCCGCCTCCACACTGGTTCCGATTCGGTGCCGTGATTCTAGGCGCTCGGCTCACCCTTTGCGCATTACCCCTTGTTTTGACCACGATGGTGGGGACATGGCGTTTCGAAACCTTCTCAGCAAGCGCGGCAGCAGCCTCGACCAGGCCGAGTGGCTGGTGATCGGGTTGGGCAACCCGGGACCGCAACATGCCCACAACCGCCACAACGTCGGCTTCTGGGTGGTGAACGAACTGGCGAAGCGGGCGAAAGTCCAGCCGAAATCGGCTGGTCCGACCATGGTCGCGGGCGTCGGCGAGATCGCCGCGCACCAGGTCGCGCTCATCAAGCCGCTGACGTTCATGAACGCGAGCGGCAAGGCTGTCGCGCAGGCGCTCAGGGCCACCGGTCGCGACCTGCCGCACACCATCATCGTCTACGACGAGCTGGACCTGCCGACCGGGGCGCTGCGCATCCGCGCCGGTGGCGGTCACGGCGGGCACAACGGACTGCGCAGCATCGCCGAACAGGCCGGGCTGGACTTCGTCCGCATCCGAATTGGCATCGGCCGGCCCGTTGTGGGCGGCGAACCATCGCGCGACCCCCAACACGTGGCCGATTGGGTGCTCAACGACGCCTACGGCCAGGAACGCACGCTGCTTGAAGAGACAGCGCAGCTGGCGGCCGACGCCGTGGAAACGATCATCCGCGACGGTGTCGACGCCGCCGGGAACCGCTACAACCGCAAGTAGTTAGCGGCGTTCCCTGCGCGCTGCTCGCGAAGCAATCGCTGCAGCCACGCCCAAGCCGACCAGGATCGATACGGCAGTGATCCCCACGGCGGCGCCACTGGATGCACCGTTCCCCTGCCCGGTGGCTGGCGGGCCGGGGGCTGCACGTTCGCGGACACGGTCAACAACGGCGTCGTACAGTTCGCCCCCGGGTTCGGCGGCGTTGTAGAAGCGGTCGGGCAGCGACGTGCTCCAGCCGGCATCTTCGGACGTCAGGCCCGCGACGAGCCACGTGCCGGTTGGGTCGCCCGCGAACGTTCCGCAGAGCCCACCGCTGGAAATCCACATGCCATCCTGGTGGCTGCCGAAGTCGCGCACCTGGATAGTGCTACCCGCCGAGACACCCGTCCCCTTAAAGACCCGTTCCACGGCGAGGTCGTATTCGATTTCGGTGCCGCCGAGGTCACGCCAGGCAACGACCCTGCCTTCGACGATGACCGCCGACGATGCGACCGCGTCGTAGCCGGGGACGGGCGTGCAGGCGTAGGCGCGGGTCGCGGGCAGTGTCAGCGCGAGCGCTGCGGCGATACCGAGCGCGATGAGGGCTACGAGCGTGGTTTGTGGGACGAATCGCGTCATGGAGTTGGCCTCCGATTCGAGGTGGGGGAAAGCTACCCGCGGTGCTTCAACCGGGCAACAACGACGGTGACCGTCGCGAAAAGTGGCGCGGCGACCACGGCCAGTCCCAACACCAGCATCATGCCGAGGCTCGTCGATGTGCTCGGCGGCGCGGGCGAGTAGTTGGAGGGGCTGTCCGTTGGCCTATCTCCAGCAGGCTGCTCGCCGGTTGTGGAATAGCCGAGCTGTTCGTCAACACCGCCGGGAACGAAATCGTTGGGAAAGCCATCGATTCCGCAGGCGAAGGCGCCGGCAGGCATCGCGCCGAGGGCCACGAAGGCGAACGCGAATAAGGTGAAGATGGGGATGAGCCTCTTTGCCATATCTTTCCTCTACTCAACTAAACGTACGAACGAGGCTGGCGGTTCCATCTATCGATGCAATTTGCTGGCGCGATTCGGGCGGTCGAGGACTCAGCGAACGCCGGCGAGGGATTCGAGCAGACGCGCCACGGCAGGGTCTCGAACACCCGCGGCGTCGGCGAAGCGTTCCTCTTCGAGCAGCGACGCCACGATCGGCGCGGGGAACATCGCCTCCGGTTCGCCACCGGGGAGTTGCGACCGGTGCGCGGCGATCGCGGCTCGCTTGATGAGTTGGACATCCTCGATGGGCACGATGTAGTGCGGGTTGGCCGTGCCGATCTGCGCCAGTGACAGCAGCGGCGGGTTGCCCATGATTCCGCTGGCAACGCACTTTTCGTACTGCGCGATGAACAGCCCCGGCGGGAACGCGGGGAAGAGCAACGGACATGGCCTGCCGGTCTGCTCCCAGGCTTCGACCACCCACCGGTGCAGCGCGAGGTGGTCCGGGTGGCCATAGGCGCCGTCGGGCCCCAGCGACAGGAGCAGCGACGGCGCTTCCCGACGGATGAGTTCGGCGATACGCCGCTGTTCTCCGCGATGCAGATGCAGTTCGCCGTCGGGCAGGCCCCAAAACTCCGGCGGTTGGGCGCCGAGGACGTCGCAGGAATCAGCCAGTTCGGCCTCGCGCGTCTCGGCGAGCGCGTTGGGACCGGCCGGACCGCCGTCATGGCGTTCGCCCGCTTCGCCATAGGTCGCGCAGTGCACCAGCACGCGCCACCCGGCACGCGAAAGCAGCGCGACCAGGCCGCCGAAGCTGTAGGACTCGTCGTCGGGGTGGGGGATGAAAACGAGCGCGGTGGGCACGTGCCGATCGTAGCGGAGGCGGGGGTTGGGAGGGAGGAGCGATTGCAGGGCATTGCGCAACTATGAAACAGTTGCGCAATGCCCTCGAAAAAACCGGATCTGTTGAACCGCGTTTTCGCTTCCGCTATGCCTGCGGGCTTTGCTGGCACGGCTGGCCGGTCACTTGCCGCTTCGCTCCTGTTCGGCGCTGCGTTGTTCGCCAGTTGTTCTGGCGACGGTGAGACGGACTCGCCGGACGACGAAGACAACCGGTCCTCGGGGTTTTCAGCGACGGTCGTAGCGTCGGACGAGTTTCTCCAGCTGCGCGTAGCGGTCAACGAGTGCCTCGAACGGCTGGGTTACGCCGATATTGATAGCCCCGAGGGCGTGCTGCTGCTCGACGGGTCCCGCTTCCGGACCGAGTCCGGCAGTGGGTTTACGGTCAGCGGCCAGGTCCTCTACTTCCTCGCCGACCGGGAAGCGTGTGGGGAGGAGGTGGGATTCCTCGATTTCATTCGTGCCAGCGGACACGAAACCAGCGGGGCCGAGGTTTCCCAGGAGCAACTCGATGAGGCGAATGCCTTTCACCTCGCGCGATATAACTGCGTCACCGAGCGCGGGTGGGATGTGAGGCCGCCGGTCCAGTACCAGGGGCAGGTGCATTTCTTCCCCTTCTCCGAATCGGACGAGGAGTACGATGCCTTCCGGGCGGACATCGACGCGTGTGCCAACGAAATCCGGGAAGAGGGAGAGTAGCAGTGCATCCTTTCGCTCGATTTGGCGCACTCGCGGTCGCGTTGGTTGCCCTCGGTGCCTGCGGCGGCGGCGGGCCGGACTATTCCAGTGAACTCGATGAGACTGTCCGCATTGAGGATGTCGCGGAATTGCGGTTGCCAGTCAATCTTGCCAGCGGGCCATTGCCGGAAAACACAGATACGGACGGCTTCTGGGTATCGGAGCGCATCCGGCTCCAATACGGAACAAGTTATGCAATCGAAGAGGGGTTTGGCTACAGTCAGTACGCGGAATTCTCGCGCAGGGAAATCGAGGTCGATGGGCGGTACGCGGTAGCAATCGTATTCAGAATGGACCAGGTAGAAAACCGGGCACCGCCCGGTGACTACCGCGCGGCAATGTGGGTGCCCGACGAACCTTGGAAGCCCGGTCTCTCGCTCTGGGCGAACTGCGCGACCAGGAGCGACTGCGACCTGATGACAGCAGCCTTCGAGACGGTCCGCTTCATCGATGGCTACCAGCCACCTCCACTCGACACCCTGGCAGCGGTAGGAGAAGTCGCCGAACTCCTGCTGCCGGCATCGCTGGCCTCCGGGGCCATGGGGACAAACGCCGTTGACGAAGGCTCCTGGGCGGTCGATCGCCTGAGGCTCCAGTACACGGTTGGGCCGGAGGTCAACGAGAGCCCGGAGAGCGAAAACAGGCCGTCGTACCAGCAGCAGGAGGTGCAGGTGGACGGCCGAACGGCCATCGTTGCTACGTACGAAGCGGCCGTGAAGTCTTCCCATCCGTCGGCGCGCAACTACCACGCGGCGCTGTGGTTGCCAGCCGAGGGCGTCCAACCCGGTCTTTCGCTCCTGGCCGACTGCGCCACCCCGGCTGATTGCGAGGTAATGCTCGACGCCTTCGAAACCCTGCGGTTTGTCGACCAATGAGGAGTCTCACCTCGCCGACATTGGACCGCAAGGCTCTATGCGGCGCGCTGGTCCTCGGGCTTGCCCTTGTTACCAGTGCCTGCGGCGGTGACGGCAGCAACACCACGGACGGCGACGAGGATCTCGCGCTCCAACCGGGGCTTTCGGCAACCATAACCGCGGATGAGCGCTACCCGGCGCTTCAGGAAGACTTCGTGGCCTGCCTGGAGGACAAAGGCTATTCAGATGTCGATGGCCCCGAGGGAACGCTGCTACCCGATGGAACCCGGTTCCGCCCGGTGCTCGGGAGTGGATGGGAGCTGAGCGGGCAGATCCTCTTCTTCTTCGCCGCACGGGAGGAGTGCCAGGACGAAGTTGGCCTCACGAGCCTGTTGCACAGCTACGGCGTCGATACCACAGGAGCTCGCGAGCGGGACCCGGAGGAAATCGAGGCCATGAACGCCTTCCACCTCGAGCGGTACAACTGTGTTACTGCCCGAGGCTGGAATGTGCCGCCACCGGTGTATGTACGAGGGGCGTTCCACTTCGCACCTTTCGCCTCAAGTGATGAGGAGTACAGCGCTTTCCAGGCGGACCTTGAGGACTGCGCGACGTGGAATCCGGTGGGACAGGAATAGCATGATGCGCAAGTTTGCCGCTCTCAGCCTGCTTCTCCTCGGACTTGTTGCCTGCCGCAGCGGTGGGCCTGAAGACTTCAGCGAGGAGCTCGACACCCCCGTCGTCATGGGCGGCCTGCTGGAGGTTACATTGCCTGCCGATGTCGCCGCCGCATCGTTGGACTCAGCCACGGAAATCGAACAGTTCTGGCAGTCCGATTCCATCAGCTTACGATTCACCTCGGGCTACGGGTCCACTGCGCAGGACATTGGAGAAGGCTATAGCTCCGAAGAGGACTATCGCTCCCACGAAATCGAACTGGACGGCCGCCGGGCCGTGGCCTTCTCATTTCGCTACGGCGAGTCCGCAAGTCCGCTCCGGGCGGTCCACTACCGGGCAGTGCTCTGGGTGCCGCCCGAACCGTGGTCTCCCGGCGTATCACTCTGGGCGAACTGCACGACCAAACGTGCCTGCAACATGATGCTCGCCGCCTACGAAACCGCCCATTTCATTGGCGACACGACTGTCGAACTTGATACGGTGGCGCCTGTCGGTTCGTTGGCAGAGATTCTGTTGCCGCGGGACCTGGCGGCAGCGGCATGGGAAACCAACTCCGAAACAGAGGGTACGTGGCTCCACGAACGGCTGCGCCTGCAGTACAGCACAGGCCCAGGCGACATCGAGAGCCACGCCTACGCGGAGAGATCGGGTTACCAGGAGCGCAAGGTTGAGGTGGACGGCCGCCCGGCTGTCGTTGCCACTTTCGACGCCACTGTTCGGTCTCCACACCACTCAGCACGCAACTACCATGCGATGCTTTTGGTGCCGGGCGATGCTGATCGCCCCGGCCTCTTCCTACTCGCGGACTGCGCTTCGCCTGCCGATTGCGAGGTGATGCTCGACGCGTTCGAAACCCTGCGGTTCGTCGGCCAATGAGGAGATTCCTTTGGCCGCTCGCGCTGCTGGGGGCTGTCGTCCTCACCGCGGCCGCCTTCGTGGGCTGGGAGAGGATCGGTCCGCAAGACGATAGCGAAGCGCGCCCTCTCGTCACCGCCGTTGCGGAGCGACGGACCGTCGAAAACAGCGTTGTGTTTCGCGGTACCGTGAGCTACGAAGACCCGTGGGAACTCTTTTCGGGTGGTTCCGGGCGAGTGACGGACGTGTTTGTGGTTCCCGGTGCGTTCGTGGAAGTGGGAGAACGCCTGCTGGCGGTTAACGGCCGCCCGGCCATCGCTGCGAGCGGCATGCCGCTCGCGTGGCGCCCGCTGCAGGAAGGCGACAGCGGACCGGACGTGGCGGCGTTGCGCGACTACCTCGCAGCGCAGGGATTCGACCTGGAAGAAGGCGACAGTTTCGACGAAGCCGCTTCGACCGCATTGCGAGCGTGGCAGGAGGCAAACGGCTTCCCTCCCGACGGCGTGCTACAGCCCTCCGACCTCGTTCCCGGGGCGTGGCCCGCCGTGGTGGAACGCGTGATGGTGCAGCCCGGGATGTTCACGTCTCCCGGCCAACCCCTCGCGCGGCTGGCTTCGCCGACCATCTCGGTTCGCGGACAGCTAACACCCTCGCAGAGGCTGCAGATCTCACCGGGCCTGGCTGTCGAACTGGAGGTGACCGCGACGCGCCTTCGCTTCGATGGGACGGTGGACAGGGTGGTGGAAGAGACCACTCCGGACGGCACACCGGGTTTCGTTGCCGTCATACTGCCGGCCGAAGACCAGGCGACGGAGCTCGTGGTGGGCGTACAGGTGCAGGCAACGGTCGTAGTCAGCCGAAGCGAAAACGCGGTCGTGGCGCCGCTCGCAGCGGTCAAACACTCGGGCGACGGCACCCCGTCGGTCCACGTGCTTACTGCAACGGGCCAGCGGCAGCTAGTACCCATAGAAACCGGGCTCACGCAGGGGGCCTTCGTCGAAGTATTGAACGGGCTCGAAGGTGGCGAGACGCTGGTGCTCGAAGGTAGCCAGTGAGCACCCCCCTGGTATCGGCCCGGCGCCTGCAGCGCGAATACGGGCAGCAGCGCGTGGTGGTCGCGCTCGATGACGTGAGCCTCGACGTATTCCCGGGAGAATCCGTATCCATCGTTGGACCGTCTGGGTCGGGGAAGAGCACCCTGCTCGGTATCCTCGGCCTGCTCGACCGGCCGACCGCCGGTGAGCTGGAGATAGACGGCGTGAGCGTGGCCAACGCCTCTGATCCTGAGCGGGCGCGGTTGCGCTCAACGCGACTGGGGTTCGTCTTCCAGCAGTTCCACCTCGTCCAGTACCTGAGCGCCGTCGAGAACGTGGAGGCGTCGCTACTCTACCGGGGTGTATCGAAGGCGGAGAAACGTCGCTCCGCCTTCGAGGCGCTCGAAGCAGTGGGGCTTCAGCACCGGGCAACCCACCGGCCAGTGGAACTCTCCG
>CAZDZP010000087.1:0-9772 GCA_964509855.1 uncultured Anaerolineaceae bacterium
AGTCACCGAAGGCTTCCCTGTACGTGTGGGCGAAGCTGCCGGACGGCGTGTCCTCGGCGGAGTTTGCGGCGCGGGTGATCGAGGACTGCGGCGTGGTGGTGACCCCCGGCCGCGGCTACGGCGAAAACGGCGAGGGCTACATCCGCCTTTCGGTGACGACGCCCGACGAGCGCGTGGACGAAGGCATGAAGCGCCTGGAGGCGTGGAAGGGGATGTAGGGGGCGAATGCAGACCGAAAGGCAGGATTCCATTCGGCTATTGGCAAGCCCGAAGAGGCGGCGGAGCTCATTGCAGCAAGTTGCGTATAAATATTATGCGAGCTTTTCGGAACGCTTCGTCGTTGACTCTTTGTCGCTCCTTTCCGATCGCGACTCGGTTGTCTTCGATCCGTGGAATGGCGCAGGAACGTCAACTGCCATCGCGGCGCGGATGGGTTTCCAGTCGCGCGGAATTGATTTGAACCCAGCGATGGTTCTCGTCGCTGCAGCGCGACTAGCGCAGCCGAGCCAACGTGAGTCGGCGTTGGGGCTTCTAGGAGCCGTCAAAGACCGCACGCCAGATGCCGCCGATCCCCTTTTGGATTGGTTCGACGAACAATCGGTGACGGTCATCCGACGGACTGAACGTACGGCCCGGATGCGTTTGAATGAAAGCGAGCTGTTTGGCAATTCCGAGTGCCCAGTTCGGGAATCTGATACTGAGGTAGCTGCGGCATATTGCGTCATGTTCGTTGCCCTTCGGTCGCTCACGGATCGGTTCGCATCGTCGAATCCCACCTGGATCAAACGCCCCGTCAGCGACGAGAGGATGCGTATCAGTGCCAAGCAACTTCGGGACGCTATTGGGTCTGCCTCGGCAACTGTCTTTGCTGACCGTGGCGCTGTTAGGCAATATCCGATTCTTCTCTGTCACAGCTGGCCATCATCAAGCGTACCGCAGCAGAGTGTGGACTTCGTTGTAACTTCGCCCCCTTATCTCACGCGAATTGATTATGTGGTTGCTTCGCGCATTGAACTTGCTCTCCTGCGGGTTTCAAGCCTACAGGCACGTGAAATGCGAGACGCAATGCTAGGAACGCCAACCGTGTGGTGGACTGACAACAATATGGCTCCTCCGGCTTCCTGGGGACGCACGGCAAGGGAAGTCGTGGAAAGAGTAGCGGCACATTCCTCAAAATCATCTAAGTCGTACTATTTAAAGACGATTATGCAGTATTTTTACAGACTGCACCAGTCGATTGTTGGAATTTCCGACACGTTGCGGGTTGGGGGGCATGGGCTAATTGTGGTCCAAGCGTCGCAGTACAAGGATATCTTGCTGGACCTTCCCGCTATTGTCTGCGAGATGCTAGATGGCTCGCAGCTAGGAGTGATGAACTCGTTTGACTTCCCCAACTCGACATCGCTTCGAAGCATAAACCCACGAGCCAGGTCCTATGGCCAAACGATCGTTCGCTCGGAAAGAGTGCTCGCTTTTGAGAGAACGTAGACGATTATCGGAGCAGTTCCTCCGTCGTCAGTGTCAGTTCAGCTATCCAATCCTCTAGCACACTGGAATGTTGTGTCGGCGGACGTTGGTTGAGCCACGCGCTCGGTTTCCTACTTGGAGGGAGAAGATACTTGGGCGCCAGCGCCCGAGCTCGCGCGTGAGTCACTTCATTGCGATGTGCAAAATAGTTTCGCATTGTGGGCAGGTCTTGAAACACCCTGAACCCGAACGAAAATGCGGCCGAAAATGTTCCGTTGTTGGGGATGCTGAGGTACTTCGTGGCATCCAGAATAACACTAGGGCTATGCCAGGTTGGTTCATCACGTGAGTTCCAGATTCCCTGGGCATTCGGTTGGGCGTTTGGTTTGCGGACCTGAATCGCCGCTCCGATGACGTCGTTCTCTGATTGCAATTGAAGTGGGGATTGGAGCCAACGACCATCAGTTGTCTTAGTGCCGAGCGCAGAAGAAACGACAAAGCACCTTGCCGTAAGCTGCCAAGAATTGAGGAGGCCCAGCACGATTGCTGCGGTCTCCGCCTCGAAGGAGTAGTGCTCGACAGGTCCGGATTTCGCAAGCAAAGCAGCCCGCTCACCCAGTTTTCTCGTTCGCTGAGTCACAATATCTTCGAGCGTGCTCAAACGTGACACCCGCCGCATCAGCTGGGAAAGACTCGGTCTGTTAGGGCACGACTGAACCATTCGAAGCGTATTTGCCGATTCTTCAATGTATTCGTTGCAGCTTCGGATGCCTTCACGAACTCAGCGAATGAGCCTCTTTCGTTGCGAAGTTCGAGTGCCTCGGCGAGTCGGCCCAGATTGACTGCGATGTCTTCAACCCGTAGCGATTGTGGAGTGCGGGTGACGAAGTACCGACGAAGTGCAGGAAAATTGGCGCGCTGATTCACGATCGCTAGCAGCAGCGAGTAGATCCCATATCGAGTCATGAGAGGACTTTGGCGTAGCTCTGGGAGCTGCAGGAGCAGTTCGAACGCTGAGGCCAAAGCATCGCCCACTTGGTTCGCGTGTGGAAATGCCTGGTCGTATTCGGCGTAGATTTGGTCGAGTTTCGCCGCCGATGCGGTTTCTATTCCATGTTGCATCGCTCGAACCAGGTCCGTAATCAGTTCGGCGTCATTCATGCGTATCAGTTGACGTTCGTTGAACACTCCGAGATGGAGCAGAACTGACGAGAACTCACCGACGGTGCTAGCGATGAAAACCTTGAACTCACCCTGGTATCGCGCGTGACGCTGCTCTTGACGGTTCAGTGGCGCGGTGTACGAGTTCATTCGCCGAAATACTTCGCGAACTTGGTCTTCGGTCGTATCGGCGAACGTGTCGGTCGCAACTTGATAGGCTAGGAATTCCGACTGAATGGAAGGTTCCAAGGTCGAATAACGATTTCCTCTGAATGTTCCTGTGGAGATTATAAACTTATCTTCGTAGAAATGGCGTATTGCGTTGCTGCGTTGTTGGCCGTCGACGATCTCAAGAGTGGTGTTCTTTGTCTTCAAATCCGTGCGTTGCCATAGCAAGAACTTAGGCAACGGAAAACCAAGAAGAATTGAGTCAAGAAGGTAAGAAACTGCCGACGTCGGCCAGATTTTGTCCCCTCGTTGATAGGTCCGATTGACGATGATCTTCCCGGCTTGCAGCTCTTCGCAATACCGTGCAATGGAATAAGAGCCTGTTATGATTTTCATGCAGTGTCCAGTCGGGAATGGGCGAACATAGCGTCCTTGGGTGGTTTGGGCAACTATTCAAATCACCGCGCCGCCCCCTACACCACGATGTCGTCGTAGGTGTCGCGCTGGGCTTTGCGGGCGCGGCGGCGTTTGCGGTCGAAGAGGAGTTCGACGCGGTCGATGAAGTGGGCGAGGCGGCGTTCGACACGGCCGCGGACGGCTGAGCGCGTGGAGCCAATACCCCGGTAGCGGTCGCGGCGCTTTTCGAGGCGCTTCTTGGGCTTGGTGCGGCGCAGGTCGGTGAGCGCGCGGAGGATGCTGCGGCGCACCAGCAGAGAGGCCTCGGTGTGGTTCGTGTGTGCGCCGTCGCCCGGTTCGGGGACGGTGCTATCGATGATGCCCAGCTTCAGGCAGTCGTGGGAGGTCATGCGCAGGGCGTCGGCGATGTCTTCCGGGTTGCCTTCGCCGGGGAAGGCGCGCCTTGCGGCCTCTTCGGGCGGCATGACCGTGTAGACGGCGTTGTCGAGCATGAGGACGCGGTCGGCCACGGCGAGCGCGGCGGCGGCCTCGGAGTTCCCTTCGCCGATGATGACGGCAACGGTGGGCGGCGTGAGCTCGAGCAGCGTGGCCATGCTCGACGCGATGGCGTTGCCGAGGCCCGTGGCTTCGCTGGAAAGGCTGGGGAGCGCGCCTTCGGTGTCGATGAGGGTGATGACCGGAAGCTGGAACTTCTCGGCGATCTTCATTGCGCGGGCGGCTTTGCGGAAGCCGGCGGGGCTAATCCAGCCGTCGGTAGCGTTCTTGCGCTTGTGGGGGCGGTTTTCGCCGATCAGCATCACGGCTTCGCCCCCCATGGAACCGATGCCTGCGACGATCGAGGCGTCGTCCTTGCCGCCACGGTCGCCGTGGAGTTCGACGAAGGCCGTTGTCATGTGTGCGATGAACTCTTCCGCGTTGGGGCGCTTCTCGTGGCGGCTGAGCTGCAGGAGCTGCCAGGCGCCGCGGTGAGTGTGCGTCGAACGGTGGGCGCGGCGCTCCTTGGGCGCCGTGAGGCGGTAGTCGTTCATCAGCAGGTCGAGCACGAGGCCGATGGACTGGCGAAGCTGGGCGCGGGGCACGACGGCGTCGATGAGCCCGTGCTGGAGCATCCATTCGCTGGTATGGACATCGGCCGCGAGCTTTTCACCCTCGGCGTCCTGCAGCGTGCGGTAGGCGGAGTAGCCAACCTGCGCGCCGGGCTCGGCTACGAGGTAGTCGGCGAGGTTGGGAAAGCCGGCGAAGGCTGAGCCGGTGGCGGGGTTGGCGAGCACGCAGATGTGCGGGAGTCCGGCGCGGTGGTGTTCGCGCACAGCGCTGATTACGCGCGGAGTCTGCATGAGGGCGAGCAGCCCTTCCTGCATGCGAGCGCCGGACGTGGAAACGACGGTCACGATGGGTGCTTCGCGGGATACGGCGCGTTCGAAGGCGCGTGCGATGCGTTCGCCCGAAGCGACGCCCATGGAGCCGCCCAGGAAGGAAAAGTCGAGCACAGCCGCGACAACCTCGCGCCCGAAGATAGAGCCGGTGCCGGTCATGGCCGATTCGGTCATCTGCGTGCGGCGTTGCTCTTCGATGACGTGGCGGCGATAGCTGCGGCCGGAGGAGAACGAAAGCGGGTCGATGGCGGTGACGCCGCGGTCGTCCTCGTGGAAAGTGCCGGGGTCGAGGAGTAGGGCGAGTCGCTCGCGGGCGTTGAGCTGGTAGTGGAATTCGCAGGAGTGGCACACGCGGAATCGTTCGTACATCCGCGAGTCGGAGAGGTTTGCGTTGCAGGAAAGGCAGCGTTCGGCGGGCGGCGGCGCTGCTTCTTCGTGCGTTTCGCCATCGCCGGGACGCAGGGAGCGGAGAACGTTCATAGCCATCAGTCTAGCAACTGTCCTTCGTTGGCTGGACCGGGGACACCGGAATTTACCGACGTGAGTACGCGACGCGATTCGCCTTCATCGCGGGAGCCGACAAGGCCTTCGTTTTGGAGAACATCGAGTATCGCGCAGGCTTTCATGTAGCCGATGCGCAGGCGGCGTTGCAGCATCGCTGGCGAGATACGCGTGTGCTGCAGCGTGAGTTCGCGGGCCGATTCGAGCATGGGGTCGTCTTCATCGATTTCGATGTCGTCCTCACCGCCGTTGCGTTCGATGAGGGCTTCTTCGAGCAGGGCGTCGGCTGTTTCGGGGACCAGCGCGCGGAAGCGGTCGTCCTTCCACCATTCGACGAGGCGTTCGACCTCAGCATCGGACATGTAGACGCCCTGCACGCGGATGGGCTTGCCGGCGTCGGTGGGCATGTAGAGCATGTCGCCACGGCCGAGCAGCTTTTCGGCACCGCCAGAGTCGAGGATGGTGCGGCTGTCGGTCTGCGAGGTGACGGCGAATGCGATACGCGTGGGGAAGTTGGCTTTGATAAGTCCGGTGATGACGTCGACGCTGGGCCGCTGGGTGGCGACCACGAGGTGGATACCTGTGGCGCGGGAAAGCTGGGCGAGGCGGCAGATGAGCTTTTCGACTTCGAAGGGCGCCGCCATCATGAGGTCGGCGAGTTCGTCGATAATGACGACCCACTGCGGTAGGCGGCGCAGGACGCGCGGGTGGCGGTTGTAGCCGTCGAGGTTGCGCACGCCCATTTCGGCGAACTTCTTGTAGCGGTGGTCCATTTCGCTGACAACAGCCTGGAGCGCGCCGACCACCTTTTCGACATCAACGATGACTTCGCTGAAGGCCATGTGGGGGATGCCCTTGTAGCCAGTGAGTTCGACGCGTTTGGGGTCGACCATCACGAAGCGGACCTGGTCGGGCGTGGCGTTCATCATGATGCCGGTGATGATGGCGTTCATGCAGACGCTCTTGCCGCTGCCGGTGGCGCCGGCGATGAGCAGGTGGGGCATCTTCGCGAGGTCCGCGACGATGGGCTTGCCCGCCACCCCACGGCCGAGCGCGATGGCGAGCTTGGACGACGACGCGAGATGCGTGAACTCTTTCGTTTCCATAACGCTGCGCATGGTGACAACGGCGGCGGTATCGTTGGGTACTTCGATGCCGACGATTGCGCGGCCGGGCACGGGCGCTTCAATGCGAAGACTCGGCGCGGCGAGCGCGAGCGCGAGGTCGTTCTGGAGCGTTGTGATCTTGTTTACGCGGACGCGGGTGCGGCCCACTTCCACGCGTTCGGTGCGGTTGCGATTGTCAGCGCCGATGAGGGTCTTGCCGTTCTCGTCCTTGAGCGGAACTTCCTTGTAGCGCACTTCCCAGCCGGGTTCGACGCCGAACTGCGTGACCGTTGGCCCTTCGTTGATTTCAACGACGGTGGCGTCGACGCCGAAGCTTGCGAGCGTATCGACGATGAGCTGGCCGCGGGCGGCATTGTCATGGGTCTTGCGCTTGCTTTCGATGGGCTCCTTAAGGAGGTCCATCGGGGGCATTTGCCAGCCGCTCTTCTCTTCCAGCTCCAGGCCGAGCTGCTGCGGCTCGATGGAGTGCTCATCGGTGGCCAGGGTAGCTTCCGCGAGCGATTCGTCGAACTCTTCCGCTTCGGGATCCTCGGGTTCCGGTTCGTCTTCCAGCTCGACGGGTGGAGGCGGGGCGGCGACGGAATGGGAGAACTGGGCGGCCGCGCCGATGCTGACCGGAGACACGGGCGCAGCGGCGTCGATATTCGGGCGGATGAGGACGGGGCTGATGCCTTCGTCTTCGGAATGGCTGTGCCCAATGTGCGTGGCGGGGATGCCACCGATAACTGGAACCTGTTCTGCTCGCTCGCTGCCGGGCCGTTGAAATGCGACGCGAATCCAGCGGTTGATGCCGCCGACCACCCGGTGGGGCCATCGTTGTTCCCACGCGTAGTCGATCCAAACGGGCACATTGTGGGCGAACCAGAGGCTGAAGCGCGGTGCGAGGAGCGCCATGGTGATGACGAAGAGGCTGATCCAGGCGACCTTGCCGAGGAAGCCTTCGACGATCCGCGCGCCGACGTTTCCGCCGAGGGTGACTTCGTTGAAGCTGACGTTGCCGAGCGACCAGTTAGCGGTGTTGAGGCCAAAGAGACCCCACACAAAGAGCAGGAGCGCAGCCCAACCGGCGGTCCGGCGCCAGAACAGCTTGCCGTTTCGATAGGCCTGGCCGGAAATGGCCATACCCGCCGCCGCGACGCCGCCAACGAGCAGGAAAATGCCAAGGCCGAAATTGCGAGCAACCCAATCCCTCGCGCCCGAGAGGGCTTCGCCGAGGTCGACAAGGAAAGGGAGGGATGCCAGGGCCAGCGCGGCGAGGACGACGCCGACCGCTTCTGGTCGAATGCGGAAGGTGCGCAGCGACGAGCGGAAGGACGACTTTTTTCGTGCCCGAGACGTGCGAGTGCGGGGCTGGGCGCGCGTACGTGCCGCCATCCATTGTCTCCTCTGCCGCCGGATACCCCGCAGTACCGGAAGCGCGAAAGGTGGAAGTTAGCTCGACTACACTTCCACGGTGACCGGGAGCACCATTGGCTTCCGTCGGGTCCTATCGTAGATGAATTTGTTCATAGCGTCCTTCACCTGGGCGTTAATGCCGCCGATGCCCGCCAGGTGGTCTGTGCCGGTAAGAGCCTTGAGGACGATCTGCTTACTCTCTTCCAGCACGGCTTCGTTATCTTCCGCGTCCACGAATCCGCGGCTGAGCACCTCGATGGTGCCGGCGACCTGGCTGGTTTCGCGGTCAACGGGAACGATGACAACGACGAACCCGTCGCGGGAGAGGTGGGCGCGGTCGCGCAGGATGTGGTGGTCGATGTCGCCAATGCCGAGGCCGTCGATATAGACATAACCCGAGGGTACGCGTCCTACGACGGCGGCCGACTCTTCGTCGATTTCAAGAATGTCGCCGTCGGTAAGTACGAAGGCGTTGCCATGGGGCACTCCGACCATTTCGGCGAGCAGGCAGTGCTGAACGAGGTGGCGATATTCGCCCTGCACGGGCACGAAGTAGTCTGGCTGCACGATGCTGTGGACAACCTTGAGCTCTTCGCGGCTGGCGTGGCCACGAACGTGGACGTTCTCCGCGCGGTTGTAGAGCACAATGGCGCCCTGCCGGAAGAGATTGTCGACGTTCCGGGAGACGGCCGTTTCGTTGCCCGGGATGGGGTTGGCGGAGATGACGATGGTGTCGCCTTCCTGGATGCTGATGTGGCGGTGGTCCCCGTTCGCCATGCGCGTCAGGGCGCTGGTGGGTTCGCCCTGGCTGCCGGTCGTGACCACCACTAGCTTTTCGTCGGGTGTGCGGCGCATTTCGTCCACGCCGATGATGAGGCTATCCGGCGCCTTCACGTATCCGATTTGGCGGGCCATGGCGACGTTGTTCTCCATTGACCGGCCCGTTACGAAGAGCTTCCGCCCGCTGACTTCGGCGGCGTCCACGATTTGTTGCACGCGGGATATCTGCGAGGCGAAGGTGGCAATGATCACGCGCCCCGGGGCTTTCGCGATGATGTTGCGGAGCGATTCGCCGACGAGCTGTTCGCTGGGGGTGTAGCCCTCGGTGTCGGCGTAGGTGGAGTCGGCCATGAGCAGGAGGCAGCCTTCGGCACCAATCTGACCGAGCCGCGTGAGGTCGGTGTGCTGGTCCATCACGGGTGTGTGGTCGAGCTTGAAGTCGCCGGTATGAACAATGGGCCCGAGCGGTGTTCGGATGATGAATCCGCAACTGTCGGGGATGGAGTGGGCCACCTGGAAGAACTCGACTGAGAAGGGGCCGATCTCGACCACGTCGCCGGGAGCCTTGGTGTGGAGTTCACAGTCCTTGAGGATGCGATGTTCGCGAAGTTTCACCTCGATGAGGCCAATCGTCAGGCGAGCGCCGTACACGGGTGCTTTCAGCTCGCGAAGCAGGTAGGGCAGGCCACCGATGTGGTCTTCGTGGCCGTGGGTGATGAAGATGCCACGCAGCCGGTGGGCGTTTTCGCGCACGTAGGTGAAGTCGGGCAGGACGAGGTCGACGCCGAGCATTTCGTCTTCGGGGAACATGAGGCCGACGTCGACGATGATCATGTCGTCGCCGTATTCGAAGACCGTCATGTTGCGGCCGATGTCGCCGAGGCCGCCAAGGGGGATTACGCGGAGAGTGGTGGGAGTAGTCATAAGGCCTTTGTCAGTCGAAGAGTCGAATCTGTTCAATCGTTGGAGTCTGCTCGGGGGCAGGTGAATCCGGATGTTGTTCGTCCATGTTCGCATGGATTGCGTTGGGCTGAATGTTGGCGGCGGGAGCGCGCAGCGCCCGGGCCTGTTCGAGAACGGCGGGGATGGCTGCGAAATCGTCGAGGATGACCTGGCGAAGGCTCTGCTGGTGGAGTGCCGCGGCAGGGTGATACATGGGGATGAACATGCGGCCATCGATTTCGCGGCTTTGCCCGTGTACTCGTGAAATCTTGGCCTGGGGGAAGAAGTGGTTCATGGAGTAGCGTCCGAGCGAAACGATGACGGCAGGGTCGACGAGTTCGATTTGCCGTTCGAGATAGCCCTTGCAGGCTTCGATTTCGCCGGGCAGAGGGTCGCGGTTCCCGGGCGGACGGCACTTTAGGACGTTGCGGATGTAAA
>CAZDZP010000088.1:0-9754 GCA_964509855.1 uncultured Anaerolineaceae bacterium
CGACGCCTCGCGCTGCCGATTCTGCTTCGGCTACGACGCGAGCTAACAACATCCACTGGTCGTCGCGGAAGAGCAGGTCGGCTACGTGGGGACGAATGTCCGCCCGGACCAAAGCCTGCGCCAGGGCATACCCCTCCTCCAGCGATCCCACGGTTGTTTCCAAATCGACCGTGTCGCGCATCGGGAACACGCGTAGCGAAACGGACGTGAGTATGCCGAGCGTCCCCAGCGACCCTGTCCAAAGGCGCATCATGTCGTAGCCTGTGACGTTTTTCACGACACGCCCCCCCGCCTTCACAACCTCCCCATCAGCGCGGAGCGCGCTCGCGCCGAGCAGCAGGTCGCGAGGTTGTCCGAAACCAGTGCGAAGGGGTCCGGAGAGCCCCGTGGCGACGATACCGCCGATTGTTGCATCGTCCGCGCCGGACGGGTCGAGCGGCAGCCACTGACCCCGGCTCTGAACACGCTCCTGGATTTCGCGCAGTCGCATGTTCGCGGAAACCACCAGCGTCATATCGTCGACCTCGTGCTCGAACGACTCAGCCATTGCGTCGCTGATGTCCACCAACTCGAATGGTCCTGTAGGAGCGTTGCCCAGTCCCATGGCCGTTCGACCACTCGCGGGAACGAGGGTGCGGCCGTCCCGCCCCCGCACCAGCGCCTGCAGTTCTTCGAACGAATCCGGTACTGAAACCGTCTCCGGCGCTCGGCCGGCAACCACCGGCACAGCTGAGTCAATGGCGTCAGACATAGGCGTCAGGCCCCGCCGCTGTGAGCGCGGGCTGGTTGTGAGCCATTTCGCCACAGCCTGTGCCGTTCGGCAGCAGCTTGCAGGGATTGAACAGGCCGTGATTGCCGAACGCCGCGCGCACTCGGCCCATGTTCTCCATGTCCGTCTCGCTGTAGATCCACGGCATGAAGTGCTGCTTTTCGAAGCCGATCCCGTGCTCACCGCTCAGCGCTCCGCCCGCTTCCACGCAGGCACGCATCACGGCCGCCCCGGCTTCCAAAACCCGCGACGTTGCCCCGGGCTCGCGTTCGTCAAACACAATGCACGGGTGGAGGTTCCCGTCGCCAGCGTGGAAAACGTTGGCGATGCCGAGGTCGAATTCCCGGGAGACCTCGTTCACCCGGGCCATAGTCTCGACGAGTTTCGAACGCGGCACCACGCCGTCCAGGATGTAGTAGTTCGGAGCGAGCAGACCGAGAGACCCGATGGCACCCTTGCGGCCCCGCCAAAGGTCTTCCCGCTCTTTCGCGTCCCGGGCAAGGCGAACTTCGCGCGCGCCGTTTTCCTTGCTTATCGCGATAACGCGTGTGGCGTCCCGCTCAACGATCTCCTGGATGCCATCGACTTCGACCAGCAGCACGGCTCCCGCGTCCGGCGGATAGCCGCACCGCATGCCTTGCTCGGCAGCCTGAAGGGTCAGTTTGTCCATCATCTCAATCGCCGCAGGGATCATCCCGGCTTCGATAATCCCCGACACCGTGTGACTCGCCTCTTCCACCGAATCGAAAATTGCAAGCAGTGTGGTGACGCTTGATGGCGAAGGCGTAAGTCGCACGATGACCTTTGTGACGATCCCCAGCGTGCCTTCCGAACCTACGAACAGGCCCCGCAGGTCGTATCCCAGTGAATCCGGAACACGCCCGCCAAGCCAGTTCAGGTTGCCTTCGGCATCGGCGATTTCGATGCCCAGGACGTGATTCTGCGTCACGCCGAGAGCAAGGCAGTGCGGACCGCCGGCGTTTTCAGCCACGTTGCCGCCGATAGTGCACGCCTTCTGGCTGCTCGGGTCGGGCGCGTAAAACAATCCGAGCGACGCGACAGCCTCCGAGAGTTGGATGTTCGGCAGCCCCGGCTCCACGATTGCCAGCCGATTCTCGGCATCGACTTCCAGGACACGCCGCATGCGTGTGGTAGCGATGACCACTCCTCGTTTGGCCGGGATAGCGCCGCCGCTCAGTCCCGTCCCGGCGCCGCGTGGGGTGATAGGAACGTCGAACCTGTTGCAGATGCGGACGCATTCGGCCACTTCGGTTGCGGTAGCTGGCAACACAACGCAGTGGGGACGCATCCGGTCGATCGTCCCGTCGTATTCGTACATCAGGAGGTCGTCCGGGCGGTAGAGCACGTGCTTCGTGCCCACCGCCGAGCGCAGCGCGTAGACGAGCTTACGCTTCGTGGACATTGTTCATTCCGTTCTCCAAGCGGCACGCGCGGCAGGTCCCGAAAATGGCGAAGTGGTCGAGGCTGGGTTCGAACCCAAGCTCGTCGATTAACCGGGCTTCGAGCTCTACCAGGTAGGAGTGGTCCAGTTCCTCGGTTTCGTCGCATTCGGTGCACACCAGGTGGTGGTGTCGCTCCGGCGCGGTCCATTCGAAAAGCCAGTCGCCCGTACCAAGGTCGATGGACGTTGCCATCTTCATTCGCTTCAACACATCGAGTGTCCGGTAGACGGTGCTCAGGTCCACCACGGGATAGAGTTCGCGCACGCCTTCCGCAATTTTTGCGGCGCTCACGTGGCCGCCAGCCTCACGCAGCGCGCGAATGATCATCAGCCGTTGGGGCGTGACCTTATGGCCAGCCTTTCGCAAAACTGTGGCAATTTCCTCATCGCGCATGCTTTCAAGTCTACACGCAGAACTGCGAATGCCCCTTACGCGTGGACTTTTGGCTGCCGACGATTGATGTATGTTTCCCGCCCAGGCTGCCCGTCCCGCGGAAGAACGCACTTTGCCCTCATGCCCGCGCTGCGAAGGGTCACCCGAGCTGGACCAATACCGCCGCTACGAGTCCGTCACCCTCGACCCCCTGTGGTTCTGCATGCGCTGCTACGGATTCTGGGCCGTGGGCGATTCGCTAAGCCGCGGTGCAGCCGACGACCGCGACGATCATCCCGCGCTAACGGCGGCGCTTGCTCCGCGAGGCTGCAAACAGTGTGGCTCCCCGGGCTACGGTCTCAAGAACTGCAAGCGTTGCGGCGCGTCGCTGCACGACGAGCCGCTGCCGTGCCAGCAGTGTCGCGCCGTGATGCAGCAAGAGGCGAAGGCTAGTTTTCACGTGGACCACTGCGAAGCCTGCCGCGGAACGTGGTTCGATGTAGGCGAGCTGGGAACCATCATGGGCAGGCTTCCCCAACAGGGCCTCGCCTTGTCACAGGTCGACGAAAAAGCACCTGACCCGGTTCCCCGCGCTCTCCTCGAGATCGCGTTCATCCTGCTCAGGCGCTTGATTCTGCCGTTCTAAGGGCGGCGGGGTTGGCAGCCGGCAGCTACCAGATACCGAGCGCCATTTTCACGTCTTCGCTTGCCATCGTGCGCGGGTCCCACGGGGGGCTCCACACGATCTGCACGTCAACATCCTTCACACCGGGGACTTGCTTCAGCTTGGCGTAAGCCTCGCCGCGGATGACCGGGCCGAGCGGACAGCCCGGGCTCGTAAGCGTCATCGTGATGAGCACGTCGCCTTCGTCGTACTGGATGTCGTAGACGAGACCGAGTTCCACGATGCTGAGGTTGATTTCCGGGTCCATGACCTCGGAAAGCTTCTCACGGAGTTCTTCAACGGTTGGGACTGTGGCTTCGGCCATGGTGGCTGCCTCCTTCTATTCGCAATTCAACTGGATGCGGCCATCCTCTTCCTTCAACTCGAAGGTACGGATGGGCCGAACGGCCGGCAACGATTTGGGTTGCCCGGTGGTCACATCGAACATTGCGCCGTGGCGCGGGCATTCGATCCGATTCCCAAGCAACTCACCCTGGTCGAGCGGCGAACCATCGTGAGAGCAAACGTCTTCGATCGCGTAGAGCCCCTGCTCGGTGCGGCAAAGTGCGATGCGGGTACCGTCGCACTCCACAACATGCACCTTGCCGGGAGCGACTTCGTCGCTCGCGCCTGCGTCGTTCCAGCTCATACCGCGGCCTCAAGCTTCGTGCGAAGTGCTGTCGCCAGTTCTTCGCGGAGCGCTTCGTCGGGCACACGGTCCAGCACCTGGCTGAGGAACGCCCACACGAGCAGGTCGGTCGCTGCGTCCAGGGGAATACCGCGGGTTTGCAGGTAGTAGAGCTGTTCTTCGTCCACCGGACCGGCCGTAGCGCCGTGAGAGCACTTCAGCACGTCATTCGTGAGGATTTCGAGCACGGGGTCGCTGTCGGCCTTGGCCTTCTTGCTGAGCAGAAGGTTGCGGTTTTCCTGGTTCGCGTCCGAACGGCGCGCTTCCAGCCCCACCCGGGTGAGCCCGTAGTACACCGCGCGCGATTCGCCTTCGAGGGCGGACTTGATAAGCAGGTCGCTGCGCGTCTCCGGGCCAATGTGGTCCTGGATGGTGTAAACATCGTGGTGCTGCTTGGCGGTCCCGATGCCAAGTCCGAAGACTTCGCTCGATGAGCCGCGCCCTTCCATCGAAGCCTCGACGTGCTGCTTCACGATTTGTCCGCCCGTGAGCAGCGTTAGCGTCACCACTTCGGAGGCCTGCGCCGTAATGGTGCGCTGTTCCGTGAACACGCGGCTGGCGGAGCCCCAGCGGTGAAGCGAGGTGTACTCCACCCGGCTGGCCTGCCCCGGGAAAATCTCAACGATGGGAAGGGCGAGGATGTCCTCGTCCGTCGAGCGATGGTCTTCGATGATGCGAACGCGGCTGTTGGCGCCGGTCACGATGAGCGTGTGGGACGAACCCAGCGCCCTGTCCCCATGCCAGTGATTGACGATGCGAATGGGAAGGTCCACTTCGACGTTCGCCGGCACGTTGATGAGCACGCCGCCGTTGAGCGCCGCGTAGTGCAAAGCCACTAGCTTGCCGCTCTCCGGGGGCATGGCCTTGCCGAGGTGCTTTGCAACGATGGCCTTCTCGCTCTCCGTGAGCGCCGAAAGCGGGGCGACAATGCGGTCCGCTGACTCGTCGCACGCGACGACGCGCCCATTGTTAGCAACGAAGAGCGACGAAGCCTGGACGTCGGGGGCCAACCTGGCCACAAGTGCATCCTTGTTCTCGTCGCTTTTTGCCACCAAGGGCGAGTAATCGGCGAAGGACTCGCCCGAGATGTCAAGGTACTTCCACTTGCGCTCACGCGGAGCGGGCATCGCCATCGTTTCGGCGAGCGAAGTCGCGTGCGATCGCAGCGAGGCTACTTCCGGCGTATCGCCGAATCGCTCGCCTGCCTGCTTGCTCATCGCAGCGTCCAATACGCCCGTACCGGGCTGTTCTACTGCATGTGTCATGGTGTTCTCCTGTCGAAACGGAGGCTCCACCTGGAGCCCCCGCGAACCTTCCTAGCCGATGGCCCCTTCCATCTGGAGTTCGATGAGCCGGTTGAGCTCCACCGCGTACTCCATTGGAAGTTCCTTAACGATCGGTTCCACGAAGCCGTTCACGATCATCTTCGCGGCCGCTTCTTCGCTCATGCCACGGCTCATCAGGTAGAAGAGCTGGTCTTCGCCAAGCTTGGAAACGTAGGCCTCGTGCTGGATGTGGACGTTTGGCGCGTCGATTTCCATCGTCGGATAGGTATCCGAACGCGACTCCTCGTCGATGAGGAGGGCGTCACAGCGGACGTTGGCCTTCACGTTGTCGCAGCCCTCGTACACCTTCAGCAGGCCGCGATAGCTGGTGCGGCCACCGTCCTTGCTGAGCGACTTCGAGATGACTGTCGACGTTGTGTTCGGCGCAGCGTGCACGATTTTGCCACCGGCGTCCTGGTGCTGACCTTCGCCCGCGAACGCCAGCGAAAGGATTTCGCCGTGTGCGCCCGGCTCCATCAGGTACACGCTCGGGTACTTCATCGTGAGCTTGGAGCCGAGGTTGCCGTCGACCCATTCCATCACCGCGTCCTGGTAGGCAACGGCGCGCTTCGTCACGAGGTTATAGACGTTGTTCGACCAGTTCTGGATGGTCGTGTAGCGGACGCGTGCGCCCTTCTTCACGATGATTTCCACCACGGCGCTGTGCAGCGAGTCGCTGGAGTAAATCGGCGCTGTGCAGCCTTCCACGTAGTGAACCGAACTGCCTTCGTCAGCGATGATGAGCGTCCGCTCGAACTGACCCATGTTCTGCGTGTTGATGCGGAAGTAGGCCTGCAGGGGGATTTCTACATGCACGCCCTTCGGCACATAGATGAACGAACCACCGGACCACACCGCGCTGTTGAGCGCTGCGAAGCGGTTGTCGCCCGCCGGGATGATGGTGCCGAAGTGCTCGCGCACGATGTCCTCGTGCTCCCTGAGAGCCTGGTCCATGCCGAGGAAGAGCACACCCTGCTTTTCGAGTTCCTCGTTGATGTTGTGGTACACAACTTCCGAGTCGTACTGGGCGCCGACGCCGGCGAGGAACTTCTTCTCCGCCTCGGGAATGCCGAGCTTGTCGAAGGTGCGGCGAATGTACTCCGGCACGTCGTCCCACGACCGCTCGTCGCGGTCGGTTGCGCGCACGAAGTAGTGGATGCTGTCGAAGTCGATCTCTTCCAGCTGTTCGCCGCCCCATGCGGGGTTCGACTTCTCGCGGAAGAGGCGATAGGCGCGGAGGCGCTGTTCCTTCATCCACGCGGGCTCGTCCTTCATGTCGGAGATCATCGCGACGATCTCTTCGTTCAGGCCGGCCTTTGCCTTGAACATGGCTTCTTCCTTGTCGAAGAAACCCCACTTGTATTGGTCGTCCTTGATCACCGGTGTCTGTGGTGCAGTCGTCATGTCTATCCCCTCCCCTATACGGACGCGGCAGCTGTTTCGAACTGCTCGTACCCGCTCGCTTCAAGTTCTTGTGCCAGCTCTGGTCCGCCTGACCGCACGATGCGGCCTTCGACCAGCACGTGGACGAATTGCGGCTTGATGTAGTTCAACAGTCGCTGGTAGTGCGTGATGAGCAGCAGGCCCATCTCCGGGTTCATGAGCGCGTTCACGCCCTCTGCAACCGTGCGCAGCGCGTCGATGTCCAGGCCAGAGTCAGTTTCGTCCAGCACGGCCATCGCGGGTTCGAGCATCGCCATTTGCAGCATCTCGGCGCGCTTCTTCTCACCGCCGCTGAATCCGTCATTGACGTAGCGGCGCGCGAAATCCTGGTCCACCTTCAGAAGGTCCATCTTGCTGAAGAGCAGTTCGCGGAACTCGCGGATGGGCATATCCTCGCCCCGCTTGGCGTTGAGCGCCTGGCGGAGGAAGTTGACCATCGTGACACCAGGAATGGCGACCGGGTACTGGAAGGCCAGGAACAGTCCCAGCCGGGCGCGAATGTCCGGAGCCATGTCGTTGATGAGTTCGCCCTTGAAGCGGACTTCGCCGCCCGTGACCTCGTAGGCCGGGTTGCCCATGAGTACGTTCGCAAGCGTGCTTTTGCCGGAGCCGTTTGGCCCCATGATGGCGTGGACTTCGCCGGCGTTGATGCTCAGCGACAGTCCCTTGAGGATTTCGGTTCCCGCGATCGTTGCCCGGAGGTCTTTGATCTCGAGGAGGGGTTGGTTCGACATGCGTTACTCCACCTGGATTAGCTGTTGTTGAGGCCCGCGGATTGCACGGACCAGGTACTCACACACCGGTGCGCCATCGACGATCCGGTGTAGTTGTTCCACTTCTGCATCGAGCAGGAGCTCGATAGCCTTGCGGTCGGATTCACAGGGCAGCGTCGAAATCTCAGCTGCCCGCAGATAAGGACACGTTCCATTGATAAGGTGAAAGCCGTCTTCTTCGGTGTGCCATTGGTCGAGGATCCCGTCTTCGCGCAGGCTGTGGGTAACCTGTTCGATTCGGTCCTCGGCGCTAATCCCCGGCGAGACGATCTCGTGCCGATGCCGCGCCGCGAGCGATTCTGCGACGCTCGACATCACCGCAGAGATGACATCCGGTTTCTCGCCGATGCCTTCCAGCATTCGCTGCAAGAGGTCGGCGTACGAAGGTGGCAATGTTCCCAGCGCCTTTTCCGTGGGGAAGAAGGCGTGATAGGGGCGCCCCATCGATTGCTTCACGGTTCGCGCGTCCACCAGCCCGTCGGCACGGAGATGATCCAGGTGCCGGCGAACGGCAGCCTGGGTAATGCCGAGCTCATCGGAGAGTTCTTCTACCCGGACTTCCCGGCGTTCCACGATGGCTTCAAGAATCTTGTCGCGCGTACCTTGCATGCCTCTAGTGTAGGTGAGTTCGCCGCCCCACTCAAGGTTTCCCTACATTTGTGTTGAGAAAGTCATTGAGAGTCCAGGTCGTCCGCACCGGCATGCCCCGGCTGATAGACAACACGCCCGAATTCCGACCCGAGCAGCAGGATCGAGCCGAGAATCCGCATGACGAAGAGCACCGCCAGCGCGGTGACGAGGCTGGCGTACAGAGCCGCGTTTGTCGAAAACGACGTGAACCCGAGGACCACTGTTGCGAGTTGCCGGGTGATTTCCAGGAGCACGGTGGCGCAAATGGCAGCAACAGCCGCCTCCCGCCAACTCGGGCGTATCGACGGCACGAGCCGGTAAATGAGGATGAAAAAGAGGAAGCTAGTCGAGACAGCAATCCCGAAGCTCGCCGCCTGCCAGAGCGAGTCGCGGTACACCCGTACCGTGTCCCAGTCTGGCATCCGGTTCAAGAGTTCCTGGGTAATCGCGGCGCTGATGAGGCCCACGAAAATCAGGGCGCCGAATGCCGGGATCAAGGCGATGTCGATCAACTTTCCACGGAAGAAGTTTTGGTTCTTCTTCTCGTGGCGCGTAGCGTTCAAGCCCTGCCGAATCGCCGAAAACACGCCGCTCGCGCTCCAACCAAGGACGACCGTACCAGCGATGATGCCCGCCAGGCTCAGGTCTCTGGTGGTACGGATAACGTTCTCGAAAAGCGTGGAGAGGTCTTCGCTTTCGTTCAGCGGGAGCTGGTCGTAGAGAAACGAAATGATCTGCTCTTCGGAAACGACGAGGCTGATGACGCTGAGGGTGATGACAGCCAGTGGGATCATGGAAAAGATGGCGTAGTAGGCGATCGCCGCTGCGAAGATGTTGCACTGGTCTGAGGAATACGCCCGGAACGTACGGGTAATGGTGATGGCCACGACGCGGAAGGGCCTGGGAAAATACTGCCAAACACTCTTGGTGAGAGCCCAGCCAGAGGCCAGTATCTCCACCGGGTCCATGCCGCTTTCCTGGACGCGCCGGACTGCTTCGCCAAACTGCTGGGAACGGCGCTCGGGCGCGGGTGCGGGCGCACCGGGGTTGCCACCGGGCGAAAGCGGGTCTTGCGGTTCTTCGCGTTCGGCAGAAGACGCGGGCCCCTGCGTCGTGGTCGGCATGCGCACTATTGTACCCACGGCCCCACGCCTACCCGCTAGGGGCGGCCCTCCGTAGACACGAATCGCTCCAGCGCCTCGTCCCATTCCGGGGCCACCCGTTCCCATGCGAAGCGCCCGGCGGCTCGTTGCAACGCCTCATCGGTTGCGGGCGGCGATTGCAGCAGGCCACGCAGCTTCGCGGTGAACTCATCCTCGCTCCCGTAGAGACACCGTTCATGGAACTCGGCAGGTAGCATGTCTGGATACGTAAACGCGTCCGGGAGGAGAGGGAAGCACCCCGCGTAGATAGCCTCCAACATCGATATCCCGAAGAACTCGTGGCGCGTCGTACTCACGACGATATCCGCCAGGTGCAGTAACTCCCCGTACCGCGCACGGCTTTCGGCGAAGCCTTGGTGGCGCAGGCGTCCCGGCAGCCGGTCCGGCAGTTCCACCAGCGCCGGGTGAGGGTTCGGCCCCGGCTCACCCGCGACGATAACCTCGAAGGGCAGTCCCTCCGCCGC
>CAZDZP010000089.1:0-9718 GCA_964509855.1 uncultured Anaerolineaceae bacterium
GGCGTAGGCCTGGGCGCTGGGGGCGGGGCAACCCATTTCGCGGCAGATGGCGATCGCTTCGGCGTGGTTGGGGGCTTCGATGGCCTGGCGCGGGGGCGTGAGGAAAAGGGAACCGCGGCGAGCACCGAGGAGCGCACGGGTTTCGAGGTCGGCGGCGCGGGACGTGGCATCCGTGGGCAGGCCAATGGGGATGTCGATGCCGATGGCGGTGGCGTTTGGCCAGCGTGATAGAGCTTCGGAAATGTTGGGGACGGTGGAGATCGATTCGAGTACGCCATCGCGGAGGGCTACGGCGACCCAGCCCTTGGGATAGCCGTCGAGACCGAGAACGAGCATGGGGAGAGTTTCGGGCGGTGAAGGGCCGGAGTCGAGCGACCCGGTTTAGGGGTTCGTGGCGGCGGGGGTTTCCGCGGGGGCGTCCGGCGGGTGGATGACCACGACGCCGGGCGCGGTCGCCCCCGGTGGGGGAGTAGCGCCGGCGTCCGGGGACGCGGTTTCGGCTTCACCGTCTTCGCGGTCGACGACCGGGGGCCAGGACGGCTTGGCATCCCAGGGGGCGGGCGTTGGCTCAGGAGTGGCCCCGCCACTGGGGGTTTCGCCGTTCGCGGAGCCGCCCGAAGCGGCGGGCGTGGGTTCGCCCGAGCGTTCGCTCCCATCGCCGCTGGCCGCAGCATCACTATCCGCATCGCCGGCTTCGCCGTCGTCGAGGGCGATGTCGGGGAGGTGGGGGGCGAATTCTTCGGTGGGGATGCGGATGCCACCGGGGCGGCACTGCCACTGGGTCCAGGGGGCGTGGCCCTGCATGAGGTCGTAGTTGTAGGCGGCGAGGGCGACCTGGAGGTTCACGAGGGCGTTGGACCACTGCGACCTGTCGAGGCCGGAGTAGCTAAACCAGAGGGTGTGGACCTGCATTAGGCCGTGAATGGCCTGCCCGTTCATGGCCGTGGGGTTGTAGCTGCTTTCGCACCAGGCCACTTCGAGGAGTTCGTTGAGGGTGTGTTCGGGCCAACCGGCGGCACGGGCAAGCATACGAATCTCGTCTTCGGTGAGCACCCGGCCCGCTGTGGCGATCTCGTCGAGGACTTGATGCTGGGGCCTTTCGTGACGGGGAGCGCTGAGATGGGCCGTCGACGGGAGGTTCTCGATCGGTTCGGGGTCGGCTATTTCGGGCGCTGGTTCACTTGCAGCCTCTGTGGATTCGCGATTCAGTTCGACCTGGAAGACGGTGGCGACGAGGGGCGCTTCGACGATGGACGCCTGGATGCCGGTGTGGGCGAGTCCGAGCAAGCCGACGGCGCTGACCGAGACCACAACCATGGCGCGGAACACGGGGCGCAGCAGGGTTGAAGCCCTGGCCTGGCGCTCGTCGCGAGCGGAGGCGTGATGGCGGGCGCGGGACTCCTCTCCGCTCCCGGGGTTGCGACGCCGGAGGAGCGAGAAGGCGGCCTGCGCGGCCTTACGTAGCGTGGGACTCAGAAGCCCCCCAAGCAGGACAGGGACAGGGTGATGGGATGCATCACGGGCTGACCTCCTGATAGCTTTCCCGGGTGAACAGCCTTCGGATTTGGCTGCATACGTGGCCCCGGGGGTGGGCCACGACCCGAAACTGATTCGAAAAGCCGCATGGCTTGTTCGTGTGGCTACCTTGGCAAGGGGGTCTCATAGGCGCCAGTGCAGTTACGTAAAGAGTCCGACCTTCAGGCTCAAGCGCAACGGAGAATGGAATGTTACGGATTTCACAAACAGCATGGATTGCAGGGTTTTTGGCCCCCGAGTAGGCTTTAAGGGGCATGGACAGCGAAAACAACGCATCACTCGATAACGCGGTTGATCAGATAGCCGGGTGGATCCGGGAGGGCGCGCGGACGGTGGTCCTGACGGGCGCGGGGATCTCGACTGACTCGGGCATCCCGGATTTCCGGGGGCCGCAGGGCGTTTGGACGAAGAACCCCGGCGCCGAAAAGCGGGCAACGTTGCAGCACTGGATGAGCAGCCGGGAGGCGCGCGTTGAGGGCTGGAAGAACCGCGTGGAGAACCCGATGGGGAAGGGTTCTTCGCCGAACGCGGGGCACCTGGCGCTGGCGGAGCTCGAACGGCTGGGGAAACTGGACATGCTGGTGACGCAGAACGTCGACGGGCTGCATCTGGATGCGGGGAGCAGCCGGGAGCGCGTGATCGAGATCCATGGCACGACGCGGGAGTTCCGGTGCATGAATTGCACGGACCGCGGACCGATCGAAAAGGTGCTGGCGCGGGTGGAAGCAGGGGACGAGGACCCGGAGTGCCGCTCCTGCGGGGGCATCCTGAAGTCGGCGACGATTTCCTTCGGGCAGAACCTGGTGGTTTCGGACCTGCAACGGGCGGAGCTGGCGGCTTCGACCTGCGACGTGTTCTTCGCGATCGGGACGACGTTGACGGTGTACCCGGTGGCGGCATTGCCGGAAACGGCGCTCCGTGCCGGCGCGAAGCTGGTCATCCTGAACGCGCAGGAGACGCCCTACGACCAGTACGCCCATGCGGTGGTGAACGCTTCGATCAGCGATGTGCTACCGCGAATCGTGGAAAAGGTTGGGGCCGCGGACTAAGGCGGCCCCCGTTTCGCGCGCTACACGAGCACTTCGTTCATGGCGTAGTCGAGGATTTCCTCATCGCTGAGCTGCAGTAGCTCGCGCAGGACGTGGTCGGTGTGCTGGCCGAGGATGGGGGCGGCGGTCGCGAGTCGGCCGGGAGTGCGAGAGAAGTGGGTGGCGAGGCCGTCGTAGGGGGTGGGCCCCATTTCGGCGTGGTCGAGGGTGACGAAGAAGCCACGGTGGGCGAGCTGCGGGTCTTCGTAGAGGTCCATGGGACGCCGGACGACGGAAGCGGGAACGCCCGCCTCTCGGAGCGTTTCTACCAGGGCGAAGGGTTCCTGCGGGAGCGCCCAGGCGCGGAGGGCGTCTTCGATGGCGGTCTTGTTGGCGATGCGCGTGGCGAGTTCGTTGTAGGCGGCGTCGGCGAAGGCACCGAGCGGGGCAACTTTGCGCAGGGAGCGCCAGTGGGTGGCGGTTTCGCAGGCGAGGGCGATGTAGCGCTCGACGCCTTCGCACTGGAGGACGACGTGAGGGCAGGCGTAGAGGGAGTCGTGGCCGGCGGGCGGCGACTTGCGGCCATTGACGGTGTAGTCGAGGACAAGGGGTTCGACGAAGCGGATGCCGGCTTCGGACTGCGCGAGGTCGACGTAGGCGCCCTGGCCGGTGGCGTCGCGGTGGAGCAGGGCGGCGACGAGGGCAGCGACACCGTAACGGGGGTTGATGAAGTCGGTGTAGGCGCCCCAGGGACCGGCCGGGGGCCGGTCGGGCCAGCCGGTGACGGCGTGGATGCCTGCGAGCGCCGCGCCCTGTCCACCGAAACCGGTGTAGGCGGCCTCGGGGCCTGTCTGGCCGC
Source organism: uncultured Anaerolineaceae bacterium (assembly GCA_964509855.1). Lineage (GTDB taxonomy): Bacteria > Chloroflexota > Dehalococcoidia > Tepidiformales > Tepidiformaceae > CAZDZP01. Next base: position 3,424 of record CAZDZP010000089.1, read on the forward strand.
GGAGGCAAGTGGAGAGCATGACGATGTCCGGGCGGAACTGGCGGACGCTTTCGTAGTCCAGGCCCCATTTCTTCATGTTGCCGGGGACGAAGCTTTCGACGACGACGTCGGACCATTCGACGAGCTTGCGAGCGAGCTGCCGGCCCTGGGGAAGGCTCATGTTGCAGGCAAGGCCGAGCTTGGACGAGTTGAAGTTGGCCATGAACTGGGCGCGGTCGATGCCGGGGACACCGTCCTTGAAGGGAGGGAGCAGGCGGAGGGGATCCGGGCGGGTTGAGGATTCGACGTGGACGACGGTGGCGCCGTGGTCGGCGAGGGCCTTGCTGATGATGGGACCGACGCCGACCCAGGCGAAGTCGGCGACCTTGAGGCCTTCGAAGGCGAGTTTCGGGCTGCCGCTGCCGTGTAGCTGGACGGCGGGGACGGCTTCTTCCAGCAAGTGCTGATGTTCGCCGATGCGGGGCGCGCGGGGAAGATCGGCGAGGGCGAGGCCGTGGAAACGCGCGAAGGGACCGGGGTGGGTGTAGCCATCGACGTTGCGGAAGTAGTCGCGGGCGACGAGATGGGGGTCAGCTGGCAGGTCGTGGATGTCGTAGACGGCGCCGAGGAGGATACCGGCCTCGGCGGAGAAGGCCTGGAGTTCGACCTTGGTCTTGGTCTTAAGGAAGCCCTTCAGGATTTCAACGGCTTCGATGATCTGTTCGCCCGTGAGATTGCCGGACATGACGTCGGCGACCCAATTGGACCAGGTGAGGCCCTTGAGGTTGTCCGGGACGTGGCCTTCGGATTCGGCCCAGCGCATGGTGGCGTGGAAGGTCCGGGGGCCGACGACAACGACGACGAAGTTGCAGAGGGCGTATCCGTCTTTGCATTCCCAGACCTTGGGAAAGCTGAGACCGGGGAGGACTTGCGCTGGAGGGCCGCCGCGGTTTTCGCAGGTGCCGGTGGGGTTGGCGCCGATCATCGGCGGGTATTCGGTGGCGTTCATGAGGGTCCAGACCATGGCGGCCTGCGCGGAGACGTCGAGGTGCTGGCCGAGGCCAGACTTTGAGCGTTCGTAGAGGGCAATGATGGTGTCGGTGGCCGCCTGGGCCCCGGCGTGGAAGGCGGTCTGGGGGTACCCGACGGGGATGTTGGGGCGGTCGTCGTCGCCCTGGAGGGAGAGGAGGCCGCTGGCTGCTTCGATGGTGACTTCGGATGCGGGGATTGTGGCCCAGGGGCCGTCCTGGCCGTAGGGCGAGACGGATGTGTAGATGAGATGAGGGTTGGCTTCGGCGATGGCATCGGGGCCGATGCCAAGGGACGTGGCGAAGCCGGGCGTCCATGATTCGACCAGGACATCGGCGGAGCGCACGAGACTGAGCAGGATCTCGCGGTCCGGGCCGCAGGTGAGGTCGAGGGTGACGGACTGCTTGCCGCGGCCAACGGCTGCCCAGTAGAGGGATTCGCCGTGGCGTGGACCGCCGGATTCGTCGAAGGGGCCCATGCGGCGGGCTTCGCAGCCTTCCGGGGGTTCGACCTTGATGACTTCGGCGCCGAGGTCGGCGAGGATACGGCCGGCCATTTCGCCGAGGGGCGTGGCGAGATCGAGCACGCGAATGCCATGGAGAGGCGCGGGCGCGGCACCTTCGCGCGGATACGAATTTTCGGGCATGTGGAAACCTTTGCCGGCCGGAGCCAGCGGGGAGTTAGCCACGGATTGTACGGGAGGCAGGGAGCAGGGGCATTGTTCGCGCAGCCCCCGGGCGCTGTAAGCTTGCGAAAGCCGCCGCGGACTACCCTGGCGGCCAGGACGGGTGGCGGATTGGCCAGGGACCGTCCAACGGCCCGGCGCAGGGCATACGGCACACAAGGTGGTGGTATGGACGAAGAACAGCCGCCGTGGTTCGTACGCCTGGACCGCTGGGCGGCCGTTTCGTGGCGCTTCGTCGCAGTCATTGGTGGTATCGCGGTCCTGGTCTGGCTGATGACCCAGCTTCGCGTCATCCTCGTGCCGATTGTGTTTGCGCTTTTCATCTGCACGGTGCTGGAGCCCGTGCAACGTTCGTTTCTGCAGTTGAAGCTGCCACGGGTGATGGCGGCAGCACTCGCGGTGTTCGTGGGTTTTCTTGGACTGGCCCTGATACTGCTGGCAATCATTCCGCCCGTGGTGCAGGAATGGGACAACCTTGTCGAAAGCGTTGAGAGCGCCTATGACGACATTTTCGTGTGGCTGGGTGACGGCCCGATTGGCCTGAACGAACGTCAGGTAGAAGACCTGCGAGGGGCGATACGAGATTTCCAGGACCAGGCACTCGAAGGTGCGGCCCAGGGCGCCGTCGCAGGGCTTCCGGTGGTAGTGGAAGTACTGGCGGGCGTCCTGCTGGCGATCGTGGTCTCGTTCTACTTTCTGCTGGACGGCCCGCGACTGTGGCGCTGGGTGGTGGAACGCGCCCCGGTTGCCGACCAGGAACGGTTGGAGCGGGCGGGCCGGCGGGGGTGGGTGACGCTTTCGCGGTATCTGCGCGGGATGGCGCTGGTTGCGCTGGTAGACGCGGTAGGCATTGGCGTTGGGGCGTGGATCCTGGGGGTGCCGTTGGTACTGCCTATCGCGGTGCTGACGCTTGTCACGGCGTTCGTCCCAATCATTGGCGCGGTGGCGGCGGGCATTGTGGCAGCATTGATCGCCCTCGCGGACGGCGGGTTCGAAGCAGCGCTGTGGATGCTGGCCGTGGTGATCGTGGTCCAGCAGCTCGAAGCGAACGTGGTTTCGCCATTGCTGGTGGGCAAAGCAGTGGAACTGCACCCGCTGATCGTGCTGCTGGGCGTTGTGGCGGGTGGTGCGATAGCGGGTGTGCTTGGAGCTATCCTGGTGACGCCGCTTATCGCTGTGGGATGGGTGCTACTGCGTGAGCTTTCGGGGGCGCCGAATGACCCGGACGACCATTTGCTCGGGCGGCACACGGAAGAACCTCTCGACGAAGAGGAACCCTGGCCAACCTAAGGCAACGTTTATAAACGTTTATAATTGGAGCTTCGCGGCGGCGAACGATCAGGCCGTCAGCACGAGATTGGCGATAACGCCGTAGAACACGACGGTCCCGGCGACCACGAGCGCGTGGAACACTTCGTGGTAGCCGAAGACATGGGGAATGGGGTCTGGCCGGCGGAGGGCGTAGACGATTGCCCCGGCGGTGAAGATGAGCCCGCCAACAATGCAGAGGGCGACGGCCATTGGATGGAGCACGCTGGCGACTTCGCGGGCGGCAACGATGCCTACCCATCCGAGCGCGAGGTAGCTGCCGGCGGCGAACCAGCGCGGAATCCCTGTCCAGGCGACGCGGAGCACGGCACCTGCGACGGCGAGGGTCCACACGAGCGTAAGCATGGTGACCGCCCACGGGACGGAGATGTACAGCAGGAATGGTGTGTAGGTGGCGGCGATGAAGAGAAATATGGTGGCGTGGTCGGCGCGACCGACAACGGCCTGCATACGGGGCCGCCAGGGGAGCAGATGGTTGGCGGAGCTGATGACGTAGAGCAGCACGAGGCCCGCACCGAACACGGATGCGGCGACGTAACCTCGCGGCGTCTGCGCCAGGATGAGCAGGGCGACCAGCGCAAAGGGCGAAAGGCACGCACAAACAAGGTGCAGGTATCCGCGGAAGAGTGGTTTCCGGGCGGGGATGACGCGTGCGTTCATAGAACCAGTATGCGCGCCAAGTGGGCCTGGCTTCTGTGCCGTGCTTACATCTTCATGCTGAGCGCGGTTAGCCCCCGGGCGCGAGTTCTTCCGTCTTCGCGACGGGCTTTTCGGGCGGCGAGTGGTCGCCGGCGAACTTGCTGACGTAGCGGTAGGGCATTTCGCCGCCGGGCGTGATAACGAAGACTCCACCCTGCTGGAAGGCGTCCCCCATGGTCTTTGTTTGGCGGAAGCGGGACTTCATGGCCTTGAGCGTGGCGAGCATGGTGCCGGGGTTCATGGAGCTGAGGACGCCGCGGCGTGCGCCGACGGCTTCGTAGGCCTTCTTATCCGGGTCGGTGAAGACGGGGGTCTGGATGTCGAAGTCTTCGATGAACCACTGGGCATGCTGAGGCGTGCCGTTGCCAAGGATGACGAGTTCGGCGCCAGCGGCGTGGATGCGGGGAAGGTAGTCGCGGAACTCCGCAACCTGCTGCTTGCAGAACAGTCAGCCAAAGTGGCGAATCATGGCGAGGATGATGGGCTGTTCCTGCCACTGTTCGCCAAGGCGAGCGGGTGAACCGTCGGGTCGCAAGACTTCGATGTCCGCCAGTTTTGCAACGGTCGCGTCTGCCATGGTCTGCACCTGCTTCGTGATTCGCATACAGCGCATTGGCTGCACACCTATGAGCATATACGACACGATGGCAGCAAATCCGCCGGGCGATGAGCGCGGGAGTACCGAAGGCAGCGCGAACGAAATCGACGTGCTGCTCGACCGGTTCGAACGAGAGCTACGCTATTTCGTGTTCACGCGGAACCAGTTGCTGCCGCTTATGCAGGCGGTCGACGCCGCGGTTCCGCGCTACTTCGAAGGCAGGAGCGAGGCTGCACTGACCTCGGCGAAGGCGGCGCGGGGCGACTACCTCAAGGTGTTACATGGGCTGGGCCCATTGCTTGAGGAATGGGTGAGCATCCGCGGGAGCGGCGAGGCGCTCTGGGAGACAGAGCCCTTCATGACGCAGGTGCAGGTTGAGCGGCACCAGGAGCTGCTCGCCATCGAATTCGCCACGGCGCAGGGGCGCGACGAGTTCGATGCGCTCAATGACCGCGTACGGCGGCTGTTGCTGGTGTTTGGCGAAGCGACCGATTAGCGCATGTGCGCGATGTTGACGATGATCTCGGCCGCCTGTTCGGGATTGAGCTCGTCGGTGTTCAGGCACACGTCGTATGTGTCCGGCGCCAGCCAGCCAACATGGTAGAAGCGGTCCACATAGATGATGCGGTCCTGGTCGGAGCGTTCGGCTGTCTTGCGGGCGTCCTTTTCGTCGATGGCCATGGAGCGGGCGATGCGCCGGGAGCGGTGTTCGAGCGAGCCGGTGATGAGGGTGCGCACGACATCCGGGCGGTGCTTGAGCACGGCTTGCGCGGCGTGGCCCACGATGACGGCGCGGCCCTGCTCGGCGGTTTCGACGATGACGCGTTCGACGAACTTACGGTAGTCCGACGAGGTGTAGAGGGGGCTTTCGATGAGCGGTGTGGGGTTGGCCCAAACGGCTTCTGGCATGCTGGGATTGCGGGCCAGTGTTTCGAGGATGCGCGTGAGTAAGGAGGGGGCGCGTTGCGCTTCGGCCACGGCTTCCGGGGAGGCGCCTGCTTCGCGGGCCGCCTCCTGGATAATCTGGTAGTCCACGTAACGAAAGTCCAGGCGCTGAGCGACGGCACGAGCGACATCTTCGCCGGCAGAGCCCAACGTCCGCGCCACGGTCACGACTTGAGTGTTCATCGCCGCCTCCTCGCCGGATTGGCCGCATTCTAGCTCATTCCGGCGACAATCCTCGCAAGGGGTGCAACTTGACGCCACCGGGGTTGGATCTTCAGGCTTTCGCAACCACGCGGGAGTTGCCCAATGCCGATTGCTTTCGACCAGCCAGAACCCCTTTCGCCAGCGCTCGCCAGCTTTGTGAGGGACGAGATGGAGCGCCTGCATGTGCCGGGCGTCTCCGTTGGGGTGTACCACGCAGGACGCGTGATCGCGCAGGGTCTTGGGGTGACGAATGTGGACCACCCGGCGCAGGTGGATGAGCACACGCCGTTTCAGATTGGGTCGACTTCGAAGACGTATACGGCGACGGTGCTGATGCAGGAGGTGGAGGCGGGACGCATCGACTTCGACGCGCGGATCCGAGACTACCTGCCGGATTTCGCACTGCAGTCGGAGGAGGACGCGGAGCGGATAACGCTGCGGCACCTGGTGACACACCACGGGGGATGGTCGGGCGACTACTTCCGGGACGCGGGACGGGGTGATGAGGCGCTTGCGAGACACGTGGGGAAGATGCGGAACTCGCCGCAGATTGTCCCGGCGGGCCGGGCGTTTTCGTACAACAACGCCGGCTACTACGTGCTGGGGCGGATGCTGGAGGTGGTAACGGGGCGCGTGTACGAGGAGCTGATCACGGATCGGATTTTCCGGCCGCTGCGAATGAGGCGGTCGTTCTACTTCGCGGAGGAGGTGATCAACCTTGGGCCGGCGGCGGGGCACGTCTACCGGGCGGACGAGGGGCCGGTGGTGGCGATGCCCTACCACATGTCGCGGGGGACGATGCCGGGTGGCGGGATCATTTCTTCGGC
>CAZDZP010000090.1:0-9453 GCA_964509855.1 uncultured Anaerolineaceae bacterium
CAGCGGGCCCGGCCACGAAGACCTGGCTGGTGCCCTTCACCATCACGTTGAAGTGGCACATCGCCGACTGAACCGCGGGCAGCCCGGCCACCGAGCCCATGACCGCCGAGACAACCGGCACCATCTGGAGCAGTTCCGTCTCAGCTTCGCGGTCGTTCGCGGGGAGGTAGGTGCGTCCCATCGCTTCGAAGGTGCGAACGCTTCCGCCGGTGGCGTCGAGCAACCGGATGTAGGGCAGCCGGTGCATGTGTGCGTGCTTCGCCGCCCAGGCCGACTTGTCGGCGACGGATCCATCCGAAGCGCCGCCGCGAATGGTGAAGTCCCCGCCATGCACGACTACCTTGCGGCCATCGATGCGCAGGACGCCCGTGACCGAGTTCGCCGGCGTGAGGCTCTTCACGTCCGCCCCGTCCCATTCGGGCCGGCCGGCCAGGACTCCGGTTTCGTGGAAGGAGCCCGGGTCCGCCAGCAGGTCCAGGCGTTCGCGCACCGTGAGCTTGCCCCGTCCGTGGTGGAAGGCGACGGAATCCGGGCCGCCCATCGCGTGGGACATTTCGCGCTGGCGTTGCAGTTCATCGAGTTCGGGCTGCCACGTCATGCGCTATCGCCCCCGGTATTCGGGCTGGCGCTTTTCGGCGAAGGCGCGCGGGCCCTCCTTCGCGTCGTCGGTCAGCCCGATGATCCAGCGCTGCGATGCGCCGTGTCGCATCGCCTGCGGCAGCGGCATGTCGACCGATGTGTAGACCAGCTCCTTCATCGCGCGCATGGCGAGCGGCGCGTGGCTGGCGATGCGGTCCGCCAGCGCCAGGGCTTCGTCCATCAACTGCTCCTGCGGGACAATGCGGTTCACCAGACCCCAGCTCAGCATCTGGTCCACCTGGTAGTGGTCGCCGGTCATCAGCATTTCCAGCGCGAAGGCCTGTGGAACCATGCGCGGCAGCCGCTGCGGCCCGCCCCCACCGGGGAAGAAGCCACGCGTGATTTCGGGCATCCCGAAACGCGTCCCTTCAGCGGCGACGCGGATGTCGGCTGTCAGCGCCAACTCCAGCCCACCGGCAAGGCAAAAGCCGTGGACGGCAGCGATGAGCGGCTTTTCGAACAGCGCCGTGTACTGGCTCTCGGTCCGCAGCGCCGCGTAGAAGTTGTCGCCGCCAGCGGCATCGGATTGGGCCCGCGCCTTCAGGTCGGCGCCGGCGCAGAAAGCCCGGCCACTACCGTTGATGACGGCGACGCGAAGGGCATCGTCGCGACGGACACGTTCGAGCGCTTCGAGGTAGGCCTCGGAGAGTTCGGCGTTGAGGGCGTTGAGCTGATCGGGGCGATTCAGCGTGAGGATGGCCACCGGGCCGCGGGTTTCGAACAGGAGTACATCTGACATGGCGGCAGTGTAGAGGACGCCGACAGAACGCGGTGGAATCGGTCAGGCGAATTCTGCGGCCGTCGTCTGCTAAACTCGCCCCCGTCTTGAACGGAGGGAGTGGCACATGGCGAAGCTTTCGATACGGGTGGAATACTGCGCCTCGTGCAACTACCTGCCGCGCGCCATGTGGATGGTCGGCGAAGTGCTGAACGACATCCAGTTCGACCTCGACGAACTCACCCTGGTCCCCGGGGACATGGGCGTCTTCGAATGGGCCGTCGACGGCGCAACGGTCTTCAGCAAGGCCGACTCGGGCCGCTTCCCCGAAATGGACGAACTGAAAGCCGCCATCTACGAACGCATGGAGTAGGCTGAGGCCACTCTGAAACCGCAACCCGCGAAGGAGTCTGCCATGAGCACCATCCGCGTCCTCGACCCCACCGCCCACGTGCGCGTCAGCGAAGTGAGCCAGGCCATCCGCCCGGCCACGCTCGAAGGCCTGCGCCCGGGCATCCTCGAAAACCGCAAGGCCAACGCGCGCTTCCTCATGGAGGCGATGGTGGATTCGCTCCGGGAGCGCATGCCGCTCGGCGAGCTGACCGTCGGCAGCAAGCCGGTGGCCGGCCCGCCCAGCAAGTCCACGCTCGACACGCTCGTTTCGAACTGCGACTTCGTGCTGGTCGGTTCAAGCGACTGAGGGTCCTGCACGACGTGGAGTGTCCACGCCGCCATCCTTCTTGAATCGCACGGCATCCCCACGGTCACCGTCGGCACCGACGCCTTCGAAGAGCTCCTGCTGCTCGAAGCCGAACAGCGCGGCATGCCCGGGCTGCCCTACATTATCGTCCCGCACCCGCTCGGCGGCCTGAAGCCCGAAGTGGTGGCCGCGAAGGCGCCGCCCGTGCGCGACCGCATCCTCGAGTTGCTGACCTCGTGACAGCAGGACGCGCCGCCAACGCGGTTGAAATGCCGGCCGACATCGTAGAGTTCTCACACGAAGCCGTCCGCCGCGGCTGGTCCGACGGGCTGCCGCTCATCCCGCCGACCGAAGAGCGCGTCGCGAAGATGCTCGAGGCCACGAAGCGCGACCCGCTGGAGACCCTCGGCGTACTTTCCCCGCGACAGGGCGAAGCGACCGTGCAGGCGGTGGCCATCAACGCCGTCATGGCCGGCTGCGAACCGCGCCACATGCCCATCCTGCTCGCCGCCGTCGAAGCGATGACCGAACCGAAGCTGAACCTCGACGGCATCAATGCCACGACACACCCCTGTGCGGTGTTCGTGCTGGTGCACGGTCCGATCGCGCGGACGGCGGGCATCCATGGCGGCAGCGGCTGCTTCGGCCCCGCCTTCCCCTCGAACGTGTCTATTGGGAGGGCCGTGCGGCTCATCCTGCTGAACATCGCCGGCGCCACGCCCGGCAAGGGCGACCGCGCCACCCAGGGTTCGCCAGCGAAAATCGCCTTCTGCGCCGCCGAACGCGAAGACCAGAGCCCGTGGCCACCGTTCCACACCACGCGCGGCCTCGACGCTCAGGATAGCGGCGTCACCGTGTTCGTCTGCGAAGGGCCGCACAACATCCAGGACCATGGCAGCAACACTGGCGAGGGCATCCTGCTCACCGTGGCCGGCGCGATGGGCCAGGCGGGGAGCAACAACATCCTCGCCCAGGGCGAACCGATTCTCGCTCTCGGCCCGGAACACGCCGCCACCATCGCCGCCGACGGCTACAGCCGCGAGGACGTGCAGCGCTTCATGTTCGAAAACGCCCGCTACCCCGCGAACAAGGTTTCCCCCGAGTTCCTGCACATGGTCGAAGACCGGCTGCAGGGCGGAACGGGCGGCGTCATCGGCGAAGACGGCATGCTCACCATCGCCGAACGCCCGGAGGAGATTCACATCTTCGTCGCAGGCGGTCCGGGCAAGCACTCCGCGTGGATGCCCACCTTCGGCGGCATGACCCGCCCCGTGACGGTTCGGATAGACTCGTAGGGAAATGACCGGGCCAACAGCACTCGACGACTCGCACTCACCAGTTCTGCGAGAAGTCCAGGAAGCAGGGCGCCATCCCACAGATGGGTCGCTCGCCCTGCTCGTCGGGTACGCAAACCACCCCGACCCGATAGTCCGCGCCGAAGTTGTCGAAAGCCTTGGACGGCTCGACACCGCGGAGGCGCATCAGTGGATTGTTGCGCTCGCCGCCACTGAGACCGACGACTCAGTTCGCCATTCGATTTGCCGCGCGGCCCGCTACTGGACGTTGAAGCCGTTGGCATCGCTTATCGAAGCGTGGGTTCGCAAGCCGGACTCCAACGAGAATCTCCGTCTCGAAGGTATCTCCGCGCTGGTTGAAATGCAGGCGAAGGAGCGTCTTCGCAGGCTCAGCGCCGAAACTTCCGCGGGCTTCGATCCTGCGCTAGGGGCGAAGGTTCAGGGAGTACTCGCGTCCGCAACGGTGAACCGCGGTAGCCGCGATATCCTCGCGCGCGAAACCGCCACGCCGCTCTGGTCGTGGAGGCTGTGGCACGAGGACGGGACAAAGACAGTGCTGCTCGACGACGGCAGCGTTCTTGGCCCCGAATATCGTGGGTACGACCCATGGATGGGCGGTTGGTGGCCAGCGCATGTCCGGCGGGAGGGGCGACTAAACCTCCGGCGCGACATCCTTGCCCTCACCAATGGTGACCCGAGCGCGGTCCGGAAGGTACTGGAAGCGGGGCTCCAAACACCAGCAGCCGCCTCCATCTTGCATACGGCCATTCCATGGATAGACGACCCGGACGACATCTTGGTCCCTCAACTCGACCATCCCGACCCGCTCCTGCGCGCGAGCGCGTGGGGGGCGGTCGCGGCGTTCGGAACGGTTGAGCTGAGAACGAGGTCGGTCGACCACCTCAAATCGGAGACCGTTCCATCGGTACGCCACATGGCGCTATCGGCCCTTCGTGGCGATGACTCCGAAACCGCAGCCCGATTGTTGTGCGATTCAATGGCCGCCGATGACCACGTTGAACGCGCTGTCGCCTGCAGCGTCGCATCGTTTGCGGCGGGCCTAGAACTCGTTCCGTCGCTACGACGCGTGGCCATGGCTGATCCTTCAGCGGTGTGCCGAGACACGGCCGCCCGGGCCATTGCGAAAGTCGAGGGGCAGGCGAAATGACCCTCCACAAGCGGCGTCTCGGGCGGACGGGGCTGATGGTAAGCGAACTGGGCCTTGGAGCGATGGATACGCCGCAGTCGCCCGAGGGGGCGGCAACGCTGCGTGCGGCCGTCGAGGCGGGCATCGACTTCATCGACACGGCGCGCGGCTACGAAGGCAGCGAAATCCTCATCGGCCAGGGTATCCGCGACGGGCTCAGCGGCTTTCACATCGCCTCCAAGACCTTCAGCCACAACGTGAACGGCAGCCAGTACGACATCGACCGCTCGCTCAAAGTGCTGGGCGTGGAGCGCATCACGCTCTACCAACTCCACGACATTCGCACCGAAGCCGACTGGGACGAAGTCATGGCCGAAGTCGGCGCGCTGGAGGGGCTGAAGACGGCCCAGTACCGCGGGCTCATCGACCACATCGGCATCTCGTCACACAACGACGACATTACCCGGCGGGCCATCGTAAGCGGGAAATTCGACACGGTGATGCTCGAATACTCCGCGTTCTTCCCGCAGACCGCGCCGCTCATCGACCTCGCCGCCGAGCACGATGTCGGGGTGATCGTGATGCGGCCGGTCGGGGGATCGGGGCGCACCACCACCATGCGCGGCATGCTCGCCGACGGATACGACGGGCCACTGACGCCCGCCAACCTGCTGCGTTACGTGTGGTCGCACCCCGGCGTGAGCGTCGCCATCCCCGGCGCGCGCTACCCCTCGCGCATCCACGAAAACGTCGCCACCGCGCTCAGCTACGAACCGATGAGCGACGCGGAAAAGCGCGAGATCGAACAGGCAGCTTCGGAGCTGTACTGAAGCCTATGGCTGCAAAAAGTCCATCGGGTTCGCGATGAACTCGAAGTTCGGCGGAAAGCCCGGGTGGTTGCTGAGCTGCCAATGCAGGTGCGCTCCCGCCGGACCGGCCGGCACCACGAAACCGGTGAATCCGACCTCCCCGATAAGCTCGCCGACGTGGACGACCTGGCCGGTGTTCACGCGCGCCACGCTCAGGTGCGCGTAGATCGACCACCATGGCGTCCCGGGATGGTCGAGGATCACGCAGATACCGAAACTGCCGTTACCCCACCCATCGCCCGGGCGGTGCACGGTCGCGATGCCGCCCGCGGGTGCGAACACCGGCGTCCCAACCGGCACCCCCGCGATGTCGATGCCCCGGTGCAGGTACCCGCCGTAGTCCTCCCGGTAGCCGCCGGTGACGAAGGCGGGCGGCATGTTCAGGGGCATCCGAGCGAAATGCAGGCGCCGGGACGGGAGGGTCCCCAACGTGGCCCCACCAACCGAGCCGCCGACCGAACCCCCTGTCGAACCAGCACCCGAACCGCCGATCGCGCCGCCTTCCTCCACCGCGCGGCCGGGGATGCGCAGCCGCTGTCCCACCGCGATGAGCGAGGGGTTCACGATGCCGTTCAGTGTCGCGATTGCCTGGACCGTGCACGACCACTGGCTCGCCAACGCCCCGAGCGTATCGCCCGAAACAATCACGTATTCCCCAACGGCCTCACCCGACGGCGGGTCCTGCGGATCCGACCCGAGTTCCCCCGGGATGACCAGCTCCCAGCCCACCTGGATCGCATTGGGGTCGCCGATTAGGCCAGCGTTCGCCAACCGCAGCGATTCGAGCGAGCACCCGTGTGTCGACGCGATACCGGAGAGCGTGTCGCCCGAACGGACGATGTAGAGCGATTGAACCTGGAACTCTCGTGGCATTGGCTAATTCCTCCTTCGTAATCCGGCAACAACGCGCGCTTGCGCCGGCATCGTAATATGTCGGCGGGCACAACTGCCCGGAAGGCCACAATGGCACAGCGAACCCGTGCAGCGCGAAGTCAGCAGCCAGCCAGGCGGCGAACCCTACCCGGCAAGGCCGTTGTGCGCACCGCCGAACGTGAGCGGCAGGGCCAGGCCGGCGCGCACGCGGAGATGCTCCACCTCCAACAGTCGCTCGGCAACGCGCGCGTCGCCCGGCTGATTGACGCACAGGTGCGACGTGCGCCCGCAGCAGCGCCCCCTAAGGGCAAAGGTGAAGCCGAACAGGCGCCATACGGCCCGGCGGAAGACCCTATCCAGAAGCTCATCCTCGAACAGCTCGGCGAAGAGAAGCTCAAGGAGCACGGCAAGAAGCTCGCCGGGAAGAGCGTCGACGTTCTCATGTCGCAGGTGAAGGACGCCAACTCCGAGGCGGACTTCGTTTCGAAGGCGCAAATTGGCCTCATCGGCACCATGCTTTCCGACCAGGCCAAGGCCGACGCCGAAGCGCTCCTCAAGTCCGACGCCGGCAAGGCACTCCGCGAACGGCTCGCGACCATCACGAAGGACGAGCCCGGGGTAATCATCGCCGCCGCTATCGCCGCCGCAGCCATCGCCTACATGGCCAACCCCGACCTCCCCGAAATCAAGAAAAAGGTCACCATCGTGAAGGGCCTGACGGCCGAGGGAACCCTGGATCTCGGCAAAGTCCAGGACCTCACCGTGCAAAAGGCGGGACTGGCGCTCAAGTACTCGCGCAAACAGTTCTCCTTTAGCGCGTCGGCAGGCTGGGAAGAAGGCAAAGAGGAAGGCGAGGCCGGTGCACTGAGCCTGAAGCCGCGCGACACCGAGTTCAAGAGTGACATCGAAGTCGACAAGGGCGGCAAGGCGAAAGTGAACCTTTCGCAGGCCATCGAAGTCGACAAACTCAAGATCGAATCGGGCGTCGAAATCGTGAAGGACGATATCGCCGCCATCGTCGGAATCAAGATCGGCGACGAAGAGCAGCACATCTCAAGCAAGGCGAAGGTGAATTCAGAAGGCAAGGTCGATATCGACCTCGGCATCAAGTCCGGGGATTTCGAGTTCACCGGCTCGGGCAAGGGGCTCGGAGGCGACAAACCCACTGGCGAACTGTCCATAGTTTCGAAGAACGCCTTCCGCGTGGAGGGCCTGGAACTGAAGGGAAAGGTGAAGTTGGGAGCTGGGGGCGTCGCTGGTGCCAGCGGCAGCGCTCAATACAACTTCGACACAGATCGCGGGAAGGCCTACATCATGTTCTCCGGCGAAACCGTCGCAGGGCCGGACAAGGGCTCGCCGCCGATCGGCGTCCAGGGTGTGATTGGCGTCGGGATCCGGTTCGGCGGCCCGAAAAAGAAGAAATGACCGAGTCGCTACGGCCCGCAACGGCGTAGAATCCGCCGATGCTCGCGCGCTGGTTCTCCGCCACCTTCGATGCCCTCCGTGAGCGCGAATTCCGCATTCTCTGGATTGGCACCTCGCTGTCGTTCCTCGCCTTCAACATGTCGTGGATCGTGCAGAGCGTCGTCGCCTTCAACCTGACCGGGCGCAACAGCGATGTAGGCCTGGTGTGGCTCGGCATGGGCGTGGCCAACATCTCCATGGCGCCGTTCGGCGGCGTTATCGCCGACCGCTTTTCGAAGCGACGCCTGCTGCTCATCGGCCAGGCGATTGTGACCGCGACGTTCCTGGCGGTCGGCGTACTCATCCTCACGGACCGGATCACCATCTTTTACCTGGTGGTATCCACCTTCCTCACGGGCGTCGCGTTCGCGTTCATCGGCCCGGCCCGGCAGGCGTGGATCGGGCAACTCTTGCCGAAGGACAAGATTGCCAACGGAGTGGCGCTCAACCAGGTGGGCATGACGGCCACCCGCGTCGTCGGCCCCATGCTCGCGGGTGTCCTCATCGTGCTCATCGGGTCCGGCGGGACCTACCTGTTCATGGGTGGCATTTTCGTGATCGTTGTCGTCAGCGTGGTGCTGCTCCCTTCCACACCGGCAGCGGTACGCGACACTCCAACGTCGGTGTTCGGGGACATGCGCGCTGGCTTCTTCCATATCAAGGACCGCCCCCGGCTGCGGCTGCTTTCGCTCATGTTCATCGCGATGGCCGTATCCGGGTTCTCCTACATGGTGGTGTTCCCCGGCCTGCTCGAATACGAACTCAACACCGACCCGGACCGCATCAGCGTGCTCTACACCATCAGCGCGGCGGCCGGCTTCGTCGTCATGATTGCCGTGGCCGGGCTGGCCGGTTCGAAGTACGCGTGGTCACTTATGCTCTGGGGCGCCGCCCTGCTCGGCCTGGGAGTCGCGCTTTCCGGCATGATGCCGAACTTCCTGCTGCTGGCGCTGGTCATGGTGCCGATGGGCATCGGCATGAGCGTCTTCCAGATGCTGAACAATGCGCTCATCATGCGCGAATCCGACCCCCAGTTCTTTGGCCGCGTTATGTCGCTGACGATGATGGCCTGGGGCTTCAACAGCCTCGCCGGTTTCCCGGTGGGCCTCGCCGCCGACGAGTTCGGCGAACGCGCAGTGATGGTCGGGCTCGGGGTGATATCGCTCACGATCGCGGTCGTGGCGACATCGACGCACTTCGCCATTCGCCGGCACGAACCACCCGCCCCGGTGGTTGCGCAGCCAGCGGCGGGTGGCGGTCGCTAGCTAGGAAACGAGCAGCGGCACCTCTGCCGGCGCCATCTTCTGCGTGGCCGGCAGCACCTTTTCGGCGAACAAGCGCATACTCTTTTCCGCCTTCTCCAGCGGCATCGAACCGTAGGAGAACACGGCCACGAAGTCGTCCGCGCCCATCATGGAGTTGATCATCTCCAGCTTTTCGATGCAGGTTTCCGGGCTGCCCCAGACATTGTTGCGCAGGTAGATCTGCGCCATGTCGGTATCCTCCGGCAGGGCAGCGCGCAGCTTCGCCATCTGCGCGTAGTACTCGTAGCCCTTCAGCCCCTGGAGGTGCTCGCCAAGGAACTGGTAGTGGCGTAGCGCGCTGTCGCCGTACTCGGTCAGGTACTGGCGCGCGCCTTCCTCGGCCTCGGCGTCGGTTTCGGCGCAGTAGACCCAGCACACCACGGTCGGGCGTTCCGGCTGCCAGCCGTGCTCTTCCACGCGGATGCGGTTGTATTCGCCGAGTTC
>CAZDZP010000091.1:0-9268 GCA_964509855.1 uncultured Anaerolineaceae bacterium
CACACTGATGCGGCTCCAGCTTCCCAGCGGCGTCGACATCGAGATCAAGTTGTAAAGCCATGACAATCGAAGGACTTCTAGGCCGCAAGCTGGGCACCGTTCAGCTCTTCGACGAACAGGGACGTCTCCGTGGCGCCACTGCCGTCGCTGTCGGCCCGTGCTTTGTCACGCAACTCCGTACGCCCGACCGGGACGGCTACTCAGCCGTTCAAATCGGTTTCGAAGAAGCGAAGAAGATCACGAAGCCCGCGGCCGGGCACCAGCGCGCTGCTGGCGGCCTGAAGCTGCGGCACCTCGCTGAATTCAAGGCTGACGATGTTTCCGCCCTCTCCCTTGGGCAGGAAATCACCGCTGAGATCTTCGAACCCGGTACCAAGGTTGACGTAACAGCGACCTCCAAGGGCCGCGGCTTCCAGGGTGGCGTTCGACGCCACCACTTCAAGGGCGGCCCGCGCACCCACGGTCAGAGCGACCGGCACCGCGCTCCCGGATCCATCGGTTCGGGCACCACGCCCGGCCGCGTGTTCAAGGGAACACGAATGGCGGGCCACATGGGTTCTGAGCGTGTCACGGTGCGCAACCTGGATGTTGTAGCCCGCAACGATGAGAAGGGCGTCATCTTCGTGGCAGGCTCGGTTCCCGGTCCCAACGGCGGCCTGGTTCGTGTCCGCCACGCGGTGAGGGTAGCCAAATGAAACTCTCCGTAGTCGATACGACTGGCAAGCAGCTTCGCGACATCGATGCCGCCGACGAAGTCTTCGGGCTTGAGCCGAACGCATCCGTTCTCCACCAGGCCTACGTGGCCCAGATGGCGAACCGGCGCGTCGGTGGTGCTCATACGCTTCGCCGCGGCGAAGTTCGCGGCTCCACAGCCAAGATTCGCAAGCAGAAGGGCCTCGGCCGCGCGCGCCAGGGTGGCATTCGTGCTTCCCACCAGGTGGGTGGTGGCGTTGCCATGGGCCCGCGTCCGCGAAGCTTTGCCAAGGGCCTTCCTCGCAACATGAAGCGCCTCGCTATCCGTTCCGCGCTTTCCGCCAAGGCGATGGAAGGCAGGATCACCATCGTCGATGACCTGGTGCCTTCCGAGCCGCGGACGAGCCTGCTCCGGGGCGTCCTCGATGCAGTTGGCGCCGACCGCACGACGCTTGTGGTGAGCGCGGCTGCCGAGGCCAACCTCCAGCGCGCGGCGCACAACATCGCTACAGCCAGGGCCATGCCCGCCCAGTACCTGAACGTCGTCGACATCGTGAATGCGCACCGCATTCTGATGACGGAAGACGCGGTGCGGGCGGTCGAAGCGCTCTGGGGTGGCGAAAACCTGAAGGTGGCGCGCGGCGCGACCGTGGAGGTTGCTGACTAATGCCGTCCCAGATTCATCCCTACGCGGTGCTGTTGCGCCCCATCATCACGGAAAAGTCCACGGTGCTGACGGCACAGGACAAGTACGTGTTCGAAGTGGACATCCGCGCGAACAAGCCGCAGATCAAAGAAGCCGTGGAACTGGCCTTCAACGTACGTGTGGCGGAAGTCAACACGATGCGCATGAAGGGCAAGGCGAAGCGCTTTGGCCGCAAAGTTACCGACATGCCCGATTGGAAGAAGGCCATTGTGACCCTCGTCCCGGGCGACAGCATCGAACTCTTCGAGGGGATCTAGGCCATGCCAATCAAGCAGTTCAAGCCAACGTCCCCGGGGCGCCGTAACGCCAGCGGCCATACCTTCACCGAAATCACGAAGAAGCGTCCGGAAAAGGCGCTCACCGTTTCCCTTCGGAAGAAGAGCGCGGGCCGCAACAACCAGGGTCGCATCACCGTGCGGCACCGCGGTGGCGGCAACAAGCGCCTCTATCGAATCATCGACTTCAAGCGCAACAAGCCCGGTGTACCGGCACGCGTTGTGGCGATTGAGTACGATCCGAACCGCACCTGCCGCATCGCTCTGCTGCAGTACGCCGACGGCGAAAAGCGCTATATCCTCGCGCCGAACGGCCTGATGGTGGGCGCCCAGGTCATGAGCGGACCGGACGCTGAGATTCGTCTTGGTAACGCGCTCGCACTGGCCAACATGCCGACCGGTACGCAGGTTCACAACATCGAGCTGGTGGCCGGCCGTGGCGGCCAGATGGTGCGCAGCGCAGGTGTTTCCGCACAGCTGATGGCGAAAGAAGGCGAATACGCCTTGCTTCGCCTTCCCAGCGGCGAAATGCGCCGCGTGCGCATTGAGTGCATGGCCACGATTGGCCAGGTTGGCAACGTGGAGCATTCGCTCATCAAGCTCGGCAAGGCCGGGCGAACTCGCCATCGTGGGCGCAGGCCGCAGGTGCGTGGTTCAGTCATGAACCCGCGCGACCACCCGCACGGCGGCGGCGAAGGCCGGGCTCCGATTGGTATGCCTGGCCCGAAGACACCATGGGGCAAGCCGACGCTCGGCTACCGCACCCGCAACAACAAACGCACCGATAAGTACATCGCCCGCCGGCGGACGAAGTAGGAGATAGCCCATGTCGCGTTCAACGAAAAAGGGGCCCTTTGTCCATCCTTCTCTCGAAAAGAAGGTTGCGGCGATGCGCAACAGCGGTCAGAAGACGGTTATCCGTACCTGGTCGCGCGCGTCGACGCTGTTGCCGGACATGATTGGGCTCACCATCGCCGTCCACGACGGACGCCGGCACGTGCCGGTATTCGTTACCGAAAACATGGTGGGGCATCGCCTCGGCGAATTCGCACCCACGCGCACGTTCCGCGGCCACGTTGCCAAGAGCGATCGACAGAGCAAGGTGAGGCGCTAAGCAATGGAAGTGTCGGCTATTGCCCGGGGCATCCCCGGCTCACCCCGCAAAATGCGGCTCATCCTCGACCGGTTGCCCGGCATGGGTGTCGACCAGGCGCTGGCCTTGCTTCGCTACGCACCGTCGCCGCACGCCCGGTCCGTTTCGAAGGTCGTTCTCTCGGCGGCTAGCAACGCCGAGAATAACTTCGATATGGACGTGGACGAGCTCGTCATCAAGCGCGCCTTCGCCGACGAAGGCCGCACCCTCAAACGATTCCGCCCGCGTTCGCGTGGTCGCGTCAGCCCGGTGCTCAAGCGCAGCAGCCACATCACGATCGTCCTCGACGAGCGAGGGAGCTAAGCCTATGGGACAGAAAGTTCATCCTCACGGCTTCCGCCTTGGATATCTCTACGACTGGGAGTCCAAGTGGTTCGCGGGCCGCGACTACACCACCAAGCTGCACGAGGATCTTCGCCTTCGCGAACTCATCCTCAGCGAGCTTCCGGATGCCAGCATCAGCCGGGTCGAAATCGATCGCAACGCTGCCCTCATAACGGTCACCATTCACACGGCTAAGCCGGGAATAGTGATTGGCCGTGGCGGAGCGAAGGTCGAAGAACTCCGCGGGACGCTGGAACGGTTCACGGGTGGGCGCATCCGCGTCAACATCCAGGAAATCCGCACGCCGGAACTGGATGCCTACCTCGTTGCGAAGTCCGTTGCTGACCAGCTCGAACGCCGCGTTGCTTTCCGCCGCGCTGTGAAGCAGTCGGTGCAGCGCACGATGCAGCGCGGCGCCAAGGGTGTGCGTATCGCTATCGCGGGCCGCCTCGGTGGCGCCGAAATGTCGCGACGTGAGTCGGACACGCAGGGCCGCGTGCCGCGTCACACGCTGCGCGCCGATATCGACTACGGCCTCGCCGAAGCGCACACCACTTACGGGCGCATCGGCGTGAAGTGCTGGATCTACAAGGGCGATGTCCTGATGGACACTCCGGCGCCGGAACCAGAGCCAGCGGAAGTTCTCGCGCCCGCACCTGCTCCCGAGTCCGTCGCTGTCGCGGCTGCGCCGGAAGCGGCTGCTGAGGCCGAAGAGGCACCCGTTGCAGCGCCTGCCTCCACCGAGCCCGCGCACGTCGCGATCACGATGGAGCAGCAGGAAGCGGTTCGCCGCGAAGCAGCCCAGGGGGATTCCTAGCAATGCTCCAGCCACGACGTGTCAAGCATCGCAAGCAACATCGCGGCCGCCGCAGCGGACTAGCCCTTAGTGGCAACACCGTTGCGTTTGGCGAATACGGTCTCCAGGCGCAGGGCGCCGCGTGGATCGATTCCCGCCAGATTGAAAGCGCGCGCCGCGCCATGACCCACGAAATGAAGCGCGGTGGCAAGGTGTGGATTCGCATCTTCCCCGACAAGCCCGTGACCGCGAAGCCGGCCGAAACCCGCATGGGTTCCGGTAAGGGTGCGCCGGACAAGTGGGTTGCCGTGGTAAAGCCGAACCGCGTCCTCTTTGAAATCGCGGGTGTCCCGGAAGAAGTGGCGCGCGAGGCACTCCGCCTCGCTTCGCACAAGCTTCCTATCTCAACGCGCATCGTCCTTCGCGACGAGCTGGCGGTGTAGCAATGGTGAACAACGCAGCAGGTGAAGTCCGCCGCATGGATGAAAAGCGGCTGGACACCGAAATCAACGAAGCGTACCGGGCGCTCTTCACGCTCCGCTTCCAGCATGCCTCACGGCAGTTGGAAAACACGCGAGAACTCCGCAACGCGAAGAAGCGCATCGCCCGCCTTCGCACCATCCGTCGCGAGCGTCAGCTCGAAGCAGCCCAGGAGGACTAGGCAATGGGAGAGAAGCGAGTCATCCAGGGCATTGTCATCAGCGACAAGATGGACAAGACCATCGTGGTGCGCGTGGAGCGACGCAAGAAGCACCGCCTGTACCACAAGTACATGAACCTGACGAAGCACTACAAGGCTCACGACGAGGACAACCGCTGCCGCATGGGCGACGAAGTCCGCATCGTTGAATCGAAGCCCTTCTCCAAGGAAAAGCGCTTCCGGCTCATCGAGATCCTGAGCAAGGGCGACGTTGCCGAGATTCGGCCCGAGGCCATTGGCCGCGAGCTTGAGACTGCCACGCAGGTAGCGCCAAAGCGCGAAGAAGAAGTTGCCGCCGAACTCGAAGGCGAGACCCCGGCTGAATCCGCAGTCGAAGCCGAAGCCGAAGAGGAACCGAAAGAATGATTCAGCAGGAGAGCCGACTAAAGGTTGCCGACAATTCGGGCGCCCGTTCGCTGCTGTGCATTCGTGTGCTCGGTGGAACGCGCCGTCGCTACGCTCGCCCGGGCGACATCATTGTCGCCTCGGTGAAGACCGCCCAGCCGAACGCCGCCGTCAAAAAGGGCGACGTGGTAAAGGCCGTGGTTGTGCGCACGACGCGCGAGTACGGCCGTCCTGACGGTTCGTACATCAAGTTTGACGAAAATGCCGCCGTGCTCCTGGGCACGGACGACGAGAACCCCCGAGGAACACGCATCTTCGGTCCCGTGGCGCGCGAACTGCGCGACCGGAACTTCATGAAGATCGTGTCGCTCGCACCGGAGGTGCTGTAGTGCCAGCCAAGATCAAGCGTGGCGACACCGTGGTGGTGCTGGCCGGCAAGGACCGCGGCAAGCGCGGCGCGGTGCGCCGCGTTGACGTGAAGCACGGCCGCCTGGTCATTGAAGGCGTCAACATCGTGAAGAAGCACCAGCGGGCGCGACAGGCCGGGCAGCA
The DNA here is from genome assembly GCA_964509855.1 of uncultured Anaerolineaceae bacterium. Taxonomy (GTDB): domain Bacteria; phylum Chloroflexota; class Dehalococcoidia; order Tepidiformales; family Tepidiformaceae; genus CAZDZP01. The sequence continues at coordinate 5,545 of CAZDZP010000091.1, forward strand.
GTCCGAAATCGTCGAGCGCGAAGCGCCGATTCACGCCAGCAACGTGATGCTGGTGGACCCGTCGAACAACGAACCGACGCGTGTCGGTTTCCGTAAGCGTGAAGACGGTAGCCTCGCGCGGGTGGCCAAGCGCAGCGGGAAGGACATCGACTAATGCCTCCACGCATGAAAGAACGCTACACAGCCGAAGTGCTCCCCGCGCTTCGCGATCACTTCCAGTACGGCAACGTGATGGAAGTGCCGCGGTTGCAGAAGATTGTCGTCAACATCGGTATGGGCGAAGCACTCACCGAGGCCAACGCCCTGGACCGTGCTTCGGACGATGTCGCGGCGATTACCGGCCAGAAGCCGATGATCAACCGCGCCAAGAAATCCATTGCCAACTTCCGCCTGCGCGAAGGCAACCCTATCGGGGTTTCGACCACGCTGCGCGGCGTGAAGATGTGGGAATTCCTGGACAGGCTCATCACGGCGGCCCTGCCCCGCGTTCGTGACTTCCAGGGCTTGAACCCGAACGCTTTCGATGGCCGCGGCAACTACAGCCTCGGTGTTCGCGAGCAAATCATCTTCCCCGAAATCGACTACGACAAAGTCGACAAGGTGCGTGGCCTCCAGGTCACCATCGTGACTACCGCAAAAACTGATGAAGAAGGCCGGCGCTTGCTCGAACTGATGGGCGTCCCCTTCCAGAAGAATTAGGAGCGCACATGGCATCGAAAGGCATCGTCAACCGCGACCTTCGCCGCCGGGCACTGCACGCCAAGTATGCAGCGCGCCGTAAGGAATTGAAGGAAGAGCTTCGCCATTCGTGGGGCGACCCGGAGAAGGTGGCCGAGCTCTATGCCCAGCTGCGCAAGCTCCCGCTGAACAGCAGCCCAACGCGATTGCACAACCGTGACTTCATCACGGGACGTCCGAAGGGCTACATTCGCCGCTTTGGCCTTTCCCGAATCACCTTCCGTGAACTCGCACACAAGGGCTACCTGCCCGGAGTCACCAAGTCCAGCTGGTAAGCGGAAACGCACCAGGGGAGAACAACAATGAGTATGAGTGACCCCATCGCCGATATGCTCACGCGCATTCGAAACGCGGTAACTTCGCGCCACGAATCGGTGAACATCCCGGCATCCAAGACGAAGGTCGCTATCGCGAACGTGCTGAAGCAAGAAGGCTTCATTCGTGATTTCGAAATTGTCGCCGAAGAGGGCAAGGTGCAGCCGAGTCTGAAGGTTGACCTCGGCTACAACGCTTCGCGCCAGCCGGTGTTGAACGGGCTTCAGCGAATTTCGAAGCCCGGTCTCCGCGTGTACGTGCAGCGCCGGGAAATCCCGCGCGTGTACGGCGGGCTCGGGGTTGCCATCCTCTCCACGCCTAAGGGCGTGATGACGGGCCAGGAAGCACGCCGCCAATCGGTTGGTGGCGAACTCCTGTGCTACGTCTGGTAGGCGGAGGAAAGACACATGTCACGAATTGGCCGCAAACCAGTCCCCGCCGTCGACAAGGTTGACATCAAAATCGACGACAACAACTTCGTCACCGTGAAGGGGCCGAAGGGTCAGTTGGAACGCACCTTCCCACGGGAAGTGCGCTTCACTCGCGAAGAAGGCGAAATCGTCGTCACGCGTTCGAGCGACGAAGGCAAGCACCGCGCATTGCACGGGCTTTCGCGTTCACTGCTGAACAACATGGTGGTCGGCGTGAGCGAAGGCTTCACAAAGACGCTGGACGTTCAGGGCGTTGGCTACCGCGCCCAGATGCAGGGTTCTGCCCTGCAACTCGCGCTCGGTTTTTCCCACCCCGTGATCGTGCAGGCCCCCGACGGCATTACCTTTGCCGTCGAAGGTCAGCGCATCCATATTTCGGGTATCGATAAAGAACAGGTTGGCCAGGTTGCCGCGAACGTGCGCAAGTTGCGTCCGCCCGAGCCGTACAAGGGCAAAGGCATTCGCTACCTGGGCGAGCAAGTCCGCCGCAAGGCTGGCAAGTCCGGGAAGGTAGGAAAGTAGTTATGGCCAAGGCAACGAGTGTTCTCGCACGGAGCCGGCGTCATGCCCGCGTTCGCAAGAAGGTACGTGGCGGCAGCGAACGAATGCGGCTTTCCGTCTTTCGCAGCTCCAACCACATCTATGCCCAGGTCATTGACGACCTGAGCGGCCACACGTTGGCCGCAGCCAGCGACCTCGACAAAGATCTCGCCGCCGAGATTGCCGGGAAGCCTAAGACCGAGCGCGCTGCCGTTGTTGGCAAGGCGCTGGCCGAGCGGGCCAAGGCCAAGGGCGTGGACCTCGTCGTTTTCGACCGGGGCGGCTTCAAGTACCACGGCCGCGTACGCGCGCTTGCCGAAGCGGCTCGCGAAGCCGGATTGGGGTTTTAGATGGTCAACCAGTACAACCAGCGCGATCAGCGCGACGACGACATGACCGAAAAGGTCATCTACATCAACCGCGTTTCGAAGGTGGTGAAGGGCGGACGCCGCTTCAGCTTCAGCGCACTCGTGGTTGTTGGCGATGGCAATGGCAGCGTCGGCGTTGGACTCGGCAAGGCGAATGAAGTGCCGGAATCCATCCGTAAGGGTGCCGCCCTGGCACGCCGCCAGATGATTCGTGTGCCGATGCGCCACGGGACCATCGCGCACCCGGTTTACATTCGCCACAACGCGGCCCGCATCATCATGAAGCCCGCAACCTCCGGTACTGGCGTTATCGCCGGTGGCGCGGTGCGCGCGATCATGGAGGCGGCCGGGATTACGGATATTCTTGCCAAGTCGCTTGGCAGCCGGAACGCTGTCAACGTTGCTCGTGCCACAATTGAGGGATTGCAGTCGCTGCAGGACCCGAATGGCGCGAAGGAACGCCGGCTTGCTGTCACCCAGGGAGCGAGCTAAGCGATGACGAGCCTGCACATCACCTGGCGGAAGAGCGCTATTGGCTACCGCCAGAACCAGAAGGACACCATTCGTAAGCTTGGCCTGCGCCGGCTGAACCAGACAGTGGTGCACGACGACACGCCCGCGATTCGCGGGATGGTCGCCACCGTGATCCACCTCGTGGACGTCTCCGAAGGAGAACAATCATGAGTTTCGGCGCACACGAACTCGCTCCCAACCCGGGCGCGACCCATTCGAAGAAGCGCATTGGCCGCGGCAACTCCAGTGGCCAGGGCACGTACGCAGGCAAGGGCCTGAAGGGTCAGAAGTCGCGTTCCGGTAAGCCGATTCGCACCGCCTTCGAAGGTGGCCAGACTCCGCTCACGCGGAAGCTCCACCGTCTTCGCGGCTTCAACAACAAGTGGAAGGTGTACTTCCAGCCTGTAAACCTCGGGACGCTTGAGCGTTTCGAAGCCGGGACGGATGTCACTCCCGAGCTGCTGAAGCAGGTTGGGGTTCTCCGCCACCTTCGCGAACCCGTGAAGATTCTTTCGGACGGTGAACTCACCGTGAAGCTCAACGTGACTGCACACCGCTTCAGCGCTGGCGCCCGTGCCCGCATCGAAGAGCTGGGCGGCACCGTCGTCGAACTCGACCCGCGCCCGACCGCCGAGGAAGCCGAAGAGGCTTCCGACGCCAAGGCCGCGAAGTCTGCGAAGAAGGCCGCCAAGGCCGAAGCTGCGGCCGCCCCGGCCGCCGAAACCGAATCTGCTCCTGCGCCCGCCGAGGATGAGGACAACTAGCATATGACCGTCGCCCAGCCTGCACAGCGCCCCCGCCTCTTCCAGGCGATGGTCG
>CAZDZP010000092.1:0-9136 GCA_964509855.1 uncultured Anaerolineaceae bacterium
GAGCCGTTGAACAGCCCCCACTCGCCGCCGCGAATCATGTCGTCCGGGAACTCACTGCCGAGGAAGCCACGGACCTCCTCGCGAAAGGCTACTTCCTGCTCGTTGTCGCGAAACTCCATGGCCTGCCCCCAATCAAAAACTCGTTCGTGTACCCCGCACGATACCGCAGCACTTGGAAGGCCGCTTCCTTGCTCCTATTGCGCGGTGTCATCCGTGCGAAAGACGGGGCAATGAACGCACCGGGTTCGGTATGGTGGCCACATGGCCGATTCGCCGTTGACGCGTCTTACTCCCCGCGAACGCGAAGTGCTGGAGCACCTCGCGCAGGGGAGGACGAACGCCGAAATCGCCTACGATCTTGGCATACGATTCGACACCGCGCGGTGGCACGTTTCCGAGGTGCTTTCGAAGCTCGGCGTCGCCACTCGGGAAGAGGCGGCTGCCGTCTTCCGTTCCGAGAAGCGGAAGCAATCTCTGCCACGTCGAGCGTTTGCCGGAATCCCGGCGCTCCTGGCGATTGGCACCACATCAGCGGTTGTTGTCGTGGGGATCGCGTTGTTCGTGTCGTTCGCCATGGATGACGGCGACCCCGATGAAGTCCTTCAGCCACTTGTGGCCTACGCAGAGCACGACGAGCGGAACCTCCTCGGCCTCGACCAGGACCCCGCCCCACTCCGTGTCATCAATGCGCACACCCACCACGAAACCGAAATCGGTTCGCCGGCGCACTACCTTGCTGTGCAGTGGGCGCCCGGCGCTGAACGACTGTTTGCTCTCGTAGTCGAACGGGCCCCTCCCCCAGTGGTGCGCACCTACGTCCCCATGCTTATCGAATTCCCCGGAGGCGCCGCCCAGCGGCTCGACTTCGAGCAGACGCACGGGCCCCCGACCCGAAACGACATGGCCTGGTGGTCACCCGACGGGTCGAGGATGGTACTGCGCTGGAGCGACTATCTCCTTCTCTGCGGACCCGATGGACAGCTTATTCGGGAGTTGGACCCGGGACCCGGGGCCGGTGCCCCTCCAGGTCCGGCCGTCTGGTCACCGGACGGTGAGCGGATCGCTGCCCGCTTCGGCGACGTTGCCGTCATTTTCGACCGATCAGGCAGCCAGGTGTTCTCCTTCGAATCCGGGTCCGGCTGGCCACTCTTCTGGCTGGACGAAGATCAACTCGTCGTCGTGGGTGCAATTGCCGAAACCTATACGGTCCTTGACCTCGGGGCGGACCAGCCATCCGCGAATGCTGGAGACGACCCGGACATCGTCTACGACCACTTCGCCGCGCCCCACCCGGCGACCGAGGGCTACCGGTCCGAGCTACGCAGGCGGGGCGAAGACCCGCTGCCAATGGAGTTGCAGGCGACTGATGGATACCTCTTCAGGCTCGACAGGGAGATCGGGCTCCGCGACGAACGGCGCCCGCTCAAGATCGGCATCGGCGTGGAAGGTTCTGTGTTCATCGTCCCCATCCACGTGCGATGGGCCATTCCCTCGTTCGGGGGAGACCGCATCGACGTCGTGCTGCAGCCGTGATCGCGGCGGTGAGTCCGCTATGCCCCATCCACCTCGAACTCGCTGACTTCCGCCCCGAGGATCATCGCGCCCTGCTCGTCGTCGGGGCCGCTCTCCCGGAAGGCCTCGAGCGCCGCCCGGGTCGTCCAGCGCTCGTAGATGTTGATGCGGCCCGGCTCCAAAAGGTCGGCCCCAATCGCGAAGTCCAGGCACCCTTCGGCCGCACGCGCCAGGGCCATTATGGGCTCGCAACTTTGCAGGTAGCGCTCCCGGTTCGCAGGATCCACGCGCAGGTAGCCCGCCACGATGACGTGCCTCGAAGGCTCGATGATGGACGATGATTGTTCTGACACCGGGGAACCTCCATTCGCAACGAACGCCGGGCGGCGCTCTACAACCCGCGCCCGCGAATAAGTTCGGAAACTGCCTCGGCCGCGAACGCGACCAGGACCGCCCCCGCCAGCCCGGCAAGCAACGCCAGCGCATTCCCACGCCGCGTCAGCGGGATGGCCACGACCGCCGCGAGCCCCAACACGATGAGGCCCCACGCCGCCCACTCGGCCATTCCTTCCAGTCGTACGGAGACCAGTTCCCACGGCCAGCGCAGGCCGTGCCGCGAAACCCACGCCGCTTCGCCCCAGAACGCTGCGGCCAGGACGGCCCCGGCAACCGCCCGGGGCAATTCCTGCCGCCGCCGCACGAAATGCCCTGCGACACCCAGGGTCGGCCCAACAACCAGCGCCACCGCTCCCCAGACCTGGGTCGATTGCGCCGCGGTGCTGGCGTATTCGCGAATGCCGAGCAGCAGCCCTCCCGTGTAGTACGCAGCGACCGCAACCAACAGCGCCACGAGTCCAACGGCCGCACCGCCAACGCCTGATCGTGCGAAGTAGCCAACGCCAAAGGCGGTAAGCACCCACGGCGCACCAAGGTTGAACACCTGGATCCACCACGGCCACTCGTCGTTGATAGCGCTGAGCAAGCCCAAAGCGACGCCCGCCGCAACGGCGACCAGCAACAAAACGCCCGGCTGCTCGATCGCCCGGGCTCGCGTCCGCCGCCGCTTTCCTCGTGCCCTCCGCTGCGTAGCGGTCGCCGTAGTCATCTTCACAATGTAGCTGCGAGAACACGCTTGTACCCGTCGCGATGTCATGCGTGTTTCCACACCGTTTCCGTGCGCACTACCTCCATCCCACCTCGGCAAGGAACGCATCCACCGCCGCCTTATACCGGGGATCGCTCACGACCGACGTGTGCGTCTGCCCGTCCAGCGCTACGCGACGGCAGTTTGGGAGTAACTCGGCCAACGCCAGGGTTCCCGGGCAGTACATGTCCCGCGTCCCCGTGACCGAAAGCACCGGCATCGTGATCTCCGGTAGACGCTCGGCTGGCATCGGCTGCTGCCCGTGGAACATCCCCCGGCTCAGTGCCCGCATCGCCAGCGGGTTGTAGTGGCGCACCCACGCCAACCCCGCACGGACACGGCGCTGCAGATCGCGATGTGGCGCGGCGATATCCCCGTCCTCTTCGTGTTGGCAACTGTCGCTGCGGCTTGCGGGCCAGGTCACGCCCATCCCGCCAAGGATCGCCGCCGGGAACCGGTCTCCATGTTCCAACAGTGCCTGCACGCCGACCATCGCCCCCATCGAGTAGCCGAACAGCACCGCTTCGCCAACGCCCGCATCGTCCATGCACGCCAGCACATCCCCGGCCAGCTTCGACCGCGTGTACGCCGAAGCCCGGATTGGCTTTTCGCTCCGTCCATGCCCCCGCAGGTCGAGTGCAATCACGCGGTGGCTGCGCGAAAGGTGCTCCAGCCAGCCGGTCGCTTTCCAATGCGTGCGCAGGTTTGATGTGTACCCGTGGACCAGCACCACCGTCGGCCCTTCCCCCGCTTCCTCCCACCAGGTGCGCACGCCAGCGCTGTTCGCGAAGGGCATTAAGAACTCCTTACCGATTTACCGCGCGAAAACATGCATGTCCTACGGTAGTTCCCATGCAAACACAACTCATTCCCAACGGGTACACGATGCCCGGCGCCGTCTGCACGCGCCTGGGTGTTTACGAAGTCCCCAACGAACTCATGGGCCTCGTCGATGAACTCGATTCGTCCATCGCCAACGACATTCGAAACCGCAACGGCTTCCGCGCCGACCTCGAACGCCGCATCCTCGCCGGCGTGCTCGAACGCCACGCTCGGCCAATCGAACGCGCGCGTTCGGCCTAGCGCCGAATCAGTCTCGTTCCGGGCCGTTCGCCCCGCTGGAGTAGACCCTCCGGCCCTCTGCAAACATACCCCCTAAGGGTATACTGGCTTCAGAGGTATCCGCCATGACCGCTCCCTTCCCCGTCCCTTCATACGGCCTGCGAAAGGCCACCACCCTCACCTACGATGCCGCCGTCTCCGCCGTGCGCGATGCCCTCAAGACTCAGGGCTTCGGCGTACTCACTGAAATCGACATGCAGGCCGCCATCAAGGAAAAGCTCGGCGAAGACATCGCGCCGCAGGTCATCCTCGGCGCGTGTAATCCGCCGCTCGCCTTCCGCGCGCTCACGGCCGAACCATCGATTGGGCTGCTGCTTCCCTGCAACGTCGTCGTCCGCGAGCAGGACGGCGCAACCCTCGTCGAAGCGATGGACCCGAAGGCCGCGCTCGGCATCGTCGACAACCCCGCGGTAGCCGAAGTCGCGAACGAAGCCCGCCAGCGCCTCGTCGCCGCGTTGGAGATGCTCCCCTAGTTGTCTGGGCCCAATCGAAAGAGAAGAACGCCTGCCACACGGCGGGCGTTTTCGTGTTGGGAAGCCCGGCCGATGCGACAGATGTCGCAAGATGAGACGTGTATCTCTTGACGAGAGAGATATCTCGCCTTTAGAGTGCCGCCATGAACGTACGAGAAGAACAGGTCGCCCTCACGCGGCGGGCCATCGTGGACGCATTCATGGAGCTCAGCGGCGGGCTGCATGCGAAGCCTGTCACCATCGCGGAGGTTGCCCGGCACTCCGGCATTTCTCCTGCCACCATCTACCGCCATTTCGCAAATCGGGATGCGCTCGTCTCGGCGGCCGCCGGACAGAACTTCAACATCGTTGTTCCGCGGGAACAGCGAGAGTGGACGCTGGATGATCTGCGCGCTCACTGCCTTGCCCTGTGGAGCGAATTCGCCGCCAACATGCAGGTCATTCGCGAAGCCACCGTTTCTGAGGCCGGCCGGGAAATGCGGCGGGCACGCTGGCAGTCAACGAGGACGCCGATCCATGAAACGCTCTCTGTGACAGGCACGAACGTCGATGCCGCCCAGGTCGGGCACATTACCGCGGCCGTCGAACTCCTCACCAGTGCTCACGCATTTATCGACTTTCACGATCGACAGGGGCTGAGCGTGGCCGAGTCGGTAGATGCCGCAATGGGAGCTGTCTATGTCCTCCTCCGCGCCATCGTCGACGACCCCGGCAGCCTGAGATTCGCCATCCCATCATCGCCAGTAGTGCCGGAGGAAATGCCATGACCTCGAGTGCCACTCCCACCGCAGGCCCCACTCAGGGTCCCGGAACCCTCCAGTGGACGGCCCCGGGCCCCGGCACCTGGAGCCTCTTGGCTGACCACTACCCGCGCCCGGTGACGCCAGCCGTCGAAAGCACGATGCCCATCTGGTCTGAGGTCACCACGGCCTTCCTTGCCGATCTTGGGTTGCCAATTTCCCAGGCTCGCATGCGCGCAGTGAACGGCATGGCCTACATCAATTTCGAATTCCAGGGCGGACCGGGTGCGAAAGAACCCCCGGCCTGGGTAATGAAGATCGCCATGCGGCTGGTCCCCTCGTTGCGAAGGTCTGAAGCGACGGCGTCGCGGATGCTCCGTGAGCGCCCGTGGAACGAGGGCATTCGCCGCTGGTACGAAGTCGACCGCCCCGCCGCCGTCGAGCGCATGACCACCCTCACGCGGGTCAAGGTCGCAGAACTCGAGGATGCCGCGTTGGCTAATCACATCCGTGAATGCTTCGCCGAATTGAAGTTCTCCCTTCGACACCACCTTTCGCTGCACGCCCACGATTCCCCGGCGCCTGCTCTCTTTGCCGTTCGGATGGTCGATTGGGGATTCACCGCACCCGAATCGTTCGAAGTGCTGGCTGGAGCTTCCCCGGCTTCGACTGGCGCCAGCCCGGAACTCGCAGCACTGCGAGCCGCCGTGGCAGGAAGAACGGCGTCGTCGCTTGAAGAGTTGCGTAGCCTCGGAACCGGCGTGAGCGACGCGATTGATAGCTTCCTCGAATTCCACGGTTGGAGACTGATGGACGGATACGACATCGATGGCAAGTGCATCATCGAAGCCCCCGCCCTTGTCGTCGCGCTCGCGACGGCGCCTCCGCCACCAGATCGTTCGGCCGAACGCCAGGCCCTTGTCGACCACGCGCGCTCCCGGGTTCCCGAAGCGGAACGCGCCGCCTTCGACGCTGCCCTTGAGGAAGCTCGCGCCGCCTACGGCCTACGCGACGACAACAGCGGCATTCTCGTTGTGTGGCCCGCAGGTTTGCTGAGGAGGGCGATGCTCGTTGCCGGGGAGCGGCTTGCCGAGCGGGGGCAGATAAGCACCCCCTCCCTTTCTATCGAGGCGCCCCCCGGCGACATTGCCGCCGCTCTCGAAGGAACGAAACCAGTTGATGGCGAGCAATTGCACGAACGGGCAGCCTTCCGCCAGTTAATCACGTCGCGTGACGCGCCGCGGACCTTTGGTCCATCTGAACCACCTGCGCCAGTGAACATTCCCGGGGCTCTCGGCCTGCTCATTCGCGCGTTCATGCTCGTAGCCCCCGGAAGTGATGGGGAGGGCGAACACCCGGCCGGCGAAGCTCTCCGTGGCCTCGGCATTGGCACCGAAGCCTATGAAGGCCGCGCCCGACTCGTGCTCGGGGCAGGCAGCGGGTTCGACTCCTTCGAACCCGGCGACGTGCTTGTCGCGCCTATGACCTCGCCCTCATACAACGTCGTTCTCGCTCTTGCCGGTGCTCTCGTCACAGAAGAAGGGGACGCGTTCAGCCACGCCGCAATCATGGCCCGCGAAATCGGCATCCCCGCCGTAATCGGCGCACCCGGCGCCACAGTTCGTATCAGCGACGGTGACCGTGTCCTCGTTGACCCCGTCGCTGGATCCGTGCGTGTTCTCGAACCAGCGGCAACCGCCGCCCACATCGGAGGAAACCTATGACCACGACTACTGCCGCCACCACCACGGCCAACGACCGGCCAGCAAACCATCCATCGCTTGCACGCTGGCTGCCAGTCCAGCGCATCGCCGCGGCAACGGTCGCGCTTGTCTTCGTCTTCTTCCAGGTGGTAGTCGCAGAAGCCTTCATACCCCCGCTGGCGGTGGTCATGGCCGCATTTACGCTTGCACTGCTCGCGTCGTTCCGGTGGCAACGTGGCGGCGCTATCGCGATCGGTGTACTCGGGGCGCTATCCTTCCTCGCCTTCATCCCCGACATCCTGCGAGACATGTCCCACCCGGCATCCAACTACACATTCTGGGGAACGGGATTGGCCGCCATTGCAGTTTTGGTGGCGGCGATAGGCGGCATACCCATCATCTTGCGCAAGAACTCGGCGTTGGCATCTCGCGCCGTGCACGTTACGGCCGCAGTTGCGGTGGTGGTCGTGTTCTCCGTCGGCATGATGGCCCGGCTCACGTTGGATTCCCACGCCGCCGAACCTGGCGATCTCATCGTCGCCGCGGAAAATGTCTACTTCGTCCCCGGCGACATTGAAGCAGACGCAGGCACCATCGCCTTCCACGTGGAAAACCGCGATCGCGGCCATCATGACTTCACGATCGATGCACTTGGAGTCCAAGTTCAGCTTCCCGAAAGGTCGGCGCGCCGCTTCGTCTTCGATGCCCCGCCCGGCGTGTACGAAATCACATGCACCCTGCCGGGGCATGGCCGGATGGTGGCGACGCTTGTGGTGAACTAGCCGCAAGCCCTACTTGGCCAACAATCGCTTCAACTCCTCCACCGACGCCGTCTCGACTTCGATCTGGTTCTCGAGCATGACTCGGAGCGCCACATCGTCGTCGCCGGCGTTGTGGAGCGCCTTGGTGTAAAGCTCCACGGCCTTGCTTTCCAGCTTGAGGTTGTTTTCGAGGATCGCGTGGAGTTCCGTGCTCGTGTCGATCGGGAGCACTTCCGTAGTCGGGAGACCGCCGAGCGCGACGATCTTCGCGCCAACCATCTGCGCGTGCCCGAGCGATTCGGTCGCCTCGCCGCGGAACATCGGCGCGAACTGCTGCCGTTCCAGCCCCTTGAGCACGAATTCCTCGTACGTGTACTGGAGCACCGCCGTGTACTCCAGCGTCAGGATTTCGTTCAGGTCAGCGATGACCACTTCCTTGTTCATGGCAACTCCCATTTCGGACTTTCCGATGTCAGTGTTTGAGGCTCAAGCATAGCCCAGGCGTGCCACGTATCCCCAAATTTGGCGTCTGCTAACCTTCCTCCATGGACCCCCTCATCGGCCACGACGCCATCGCCCGCGAACTGCGCGCGCTCGCCGAATCCCCGGAACCGGCGCACGCGCTGATGTTCGTCGGTCCCCTCGGCACCGGTCGCACCCAGCTCGCCCGCTTCTACGCGCTCCTTCTGAACTGCGAAGGCGGCGAATCGAGCGAACCATCGCCCGCCAGCGCCTCTATGTTCGGCGACGAACCTGCTGCCCCGGTCGTGCGACCTTGCGGCGCCTGCCGCCCCTGCCGCCTCATCCTCGCCAACAACCACCCCGACGTCATCGAACTCGGCCCCGGCGACACGCTCTGCAAGCCGCGCCCCGGCGAAGCCAGCCACACCGCCCACCCGGACTCCCGCGATATCCGCATCTGCCAGGTGCGCGGCCTCTCCGAACTGTGTGGCCGCTTCCCGCTCGAAGCCCGCTACCGCGCCATCATCATCGAACCCGCCGATCGCTTCGGCCACGATGCTGCTCACGCCATCCTCAAGACGCTCGAAGAGCCGCCCGGCCACAGCGTGCTCCTGCTCGTCACCGCTGCCCCGGAAGACATCATCGAAACGGTCCGCAGCCGCTGCCGCCGCATCACCGTTGGGCTGGTCTCGCGCCCCGAAATCGAAGCGGGTCTTATCGCCCGCGGTGTCGAGTCAACCGTCGCCGCCCGGGCCGCGGTCGAAGCTCGCGGTCGTACCGCGCGCGCCTTCGCCTTCGCCGCCCGCCCCGACACCATGGACGACCGTCAGCGCCTCCTCGGACGCTGCGCGGAGATCGCCTCGCAGCCCTACACACCACGCCTCAAGTACTCCGAAGACCTTGCCGAGCGCTGGCGCCGCGATCGCTCCCTCGTCCACAACGAACTAGATGCGTGGGAAGCCTTCTGGCAGGAGCGCCTCCACCGCGTCGCGGCTGGCAGTGATGCTGCCGCCGCCCGCGATGCAGCCACCGCCCTCGCCGCCGTAGCGACAGCTCGCGAAGACCTGCTCTCCAACGTGCTGGCACGTGCCGCGCTCGACCTCATGCTGCTCCACTTCCCGCGCGTTACACTGGAAGCAACCCCCGGAGAAGAACCGGTCCCAACTCATGTCTGATCTTGAACACGTCGTCGGCATTCGCCTTCGCAATGCCGGCAAAC
>CAZDZP010000093.1:0-9130 GCA_964509855.1 uncultured Anaerolineaceae bacterium
GACGGCGGCATCGAGGTCGCGCCATTCGGTTTCGCCGTAGGCATAGCGGTTGCCGGGGTCGCGCGGCGCTTCCGGGTCGTTGCGGTAGGCGATGACGAGCGAATCGATGCCGGCGCGGTGCAGGCTGGGTACGGCGCGCAGGGCTTCGCGGCGGTCGGCGCCCTTGCCGTGGACGAGGATGCACCAGCGGCTGACCGTTGAGCCTGGAACTGCGGGTATGAACCACGCGGGCGTTTCGCCGAGCTCGCTCGTGTAGTGGACGTCGTCGAATTCCAGCCCGAGGGCCGTGCGGGGGTCTCCCCGGTAGACGAAGTTGTCGAGACGGGCTTGCGTGCCCGGCTCGGGCATGCCGTCGAGCGCTTCGAATCGGCGGCGGACGGTGTCGCCTTCGACGCTGCGAATTTCGTGGACGTAGGCGTGCCCGCCTTCGAACTCGAGTCCCCAGCTGCCGGGCATCGCCCAGTGGCGGCTCTTGCTGCCGGTGAGGTCACGCAGCCAGGCGTCGCCGCCCTCGATGCGCAGCACCTCCACTGTCGGCGGCCGGTCGGTGCTGACGATGCGGAGCGCGCTGTGATGCAGCAGGGTGGTGTAGTACCACGCGGCAGCGAAAAGCAGCGCGAAAACGCCGCCGGGAACGATGAGCAGAACGAGAAGCCACACGCCGCTATGGTGGCGGCGCGCGCCGGTTGGGTCACGGGGAGGGGTGCAAATCCTGTGCGTCCACGAGGATCTTTAGCAAGCGGCCTCGTCCAGGAATCGTTCAAAATCTAGGGCCACCCGGATTTGCCCTGCCGAAAGCGAAGGGAACTCATCGGACAACGGTCCTGCGCCGGTGTCGCTGATACCGCGAAAGAGGGCGGTCGGAAGGCGAGTGCCGCGTACCACGGGCGTGCCGTCGAGCCTGCCGGGGTCGATCTCGATGGTCTTGCGGAAGCTATCCGGGATAAGCGCTTCGCGCAGTTCCGTCTCGGGCATAGCCGCGAGTCGCTCGTCTGCTGCTGCGACGCGTGCGGCCAGCGTGGTTCCCGGGCTAGCGCCTCGGACCAGAAGCGCGAGGACCACGTCTGCGAGCGCGAAGCTCTGCTGGGGTTGGCCGTCATCGTCCAGGCCGGATGTAGAAGGACGCACGATGCCACGATTCACCCAGCGGCGGAACGTCGAGGCCGGGACTCGGGCAAGCCTCGCCGCCTCGTGCGGGGAGTAGCACCCACTCGCCGGGCCGGGCGGAGGCAACGAACGAGAGCCGGGGGAAGTAGCCGTCGCGACCATGCTCAAAGTGTGAATGGAATGAAGCGGCGCCGCAATGCGAACGTTACTGGCAGACGGCGCCGCCGACGGCCACCATGTGCGTGCTCGCGCGTTCGCCGTCGGCGAAGCGGCCGATGGCGGTAACGGGGAAGCACCCGGCCTCCACGAAGGTAGCCGTGCAGGTGGAACTGCCGAGGCCCTGCAGGCAGCCGCTCCAACGCCAGCCAAAATCCGGGTTCTCGTGGGCGCTGGCGCTGAAGGTCACCGGGACGCCGACATGGGTGCTCTGGGGACCACCGACAGCGACGAAGGGTCCGGGTGTGGGAGTGGGCGGCTCCGGCGTGGGGGTCGCGGTCACTTCCGTCGGTTCGAGCGTTGGCTCGGGTGTGGGTTCGAGCGTCGGCTCTTCGTCTTCGACGACCGGGGTGGGAATGGACGCCTGCGTGGGTGCGGGGACGGGCGTCGGAGTATCCGCAACCGGTTCTTCGGTGGCGGTTGGAACCGCCGTGGCTTCGCTTTCGGCGGTGGGGCTCTCCGTTGGCTCGGCGGGCTGGCTGGTGGGCGAAACGTTCCCCGGACCGGGGGTGCGTTCGGAAGCGACCTGGTCGACCGTGGTGGGCGTGGCCGTTGGCCCTTCAGCGACGGCGGGCGAAGCGGCAGTGTCACCGTCGCCGTTGAAGAAGATGGCGGCGACCAGGAGCGCGACTCCGGCGATGACAAGCAAGCTACCTACTGCCGTGAGCGCCATGTTCACGACCCCGCCGCCCCGTGCGGGTGCGGGGGCCGCCACCGGAACGGGCGCCGGCGCGACGTAGGCAATCTCTTCGGCGAAGCCCACGAGCGCGGCGTTGAACTCCTCCGGCGATTCCAGGTTCGCGGCGTGGCCAGCGCCTTCGAGCGTGACCCAGCGGGTCTGCCGGGCGGGCAGCCGTTCCAGGAACTCCGGGGCGCTGGCCACGAAATCGGCGTCACGATCGCCGATGACGATGAGGGTGGGGACGGCGAGTTCCGGGAGCCGCTCCCACGCGTTGACGCCCGCAACGAGCGACTCTGCTGTACCCGCGACGCCAGCGGGCGTGAGCGATTCGAAGTCAGCCGTCAGCAGTTCGCGGGCGTCAGCGGGGAGGCGGCTGCTGGAGGCAGGGTAGAGCCGCGATCCCTTCAGGAAGCCCGTGCCTTCTTCGCGGACGCGTGCGGCCATGGCAAGAAGCCCGGGCTGCACGTTCTCGCGCCACTCCGGGGTGCCCGCGGCCGAGTTGGAGTTGATGACGACGAGACCCGCCACCTTGTGGGGCACATCGAGGGCGAAGCGGAGAGCGACCGCGCCACCGAGTGAGTGGCCGCAGAGCAGAACATCGTTGTGGCCAAGGTGGTCGATGAGTGCCGAAAGGCGTGCGACGGTGGCTTCGGGTGTGTAGAGCGCCGGGTCTTCCGGGGCTTCGGAAAGGCCGTGGCCAAGCAAGTCGGTGGTGACGACAGTGAAGTGCTGCCGCAGGCCGCGAATGTTGGAAAGGAAGGAGGCGGAGCTGGCGGTGAATCCATGGATCAGCAGAAGCGGCGGCGCGCCGGGGGGGCCTTCGTACACGTCGTAGGCAATGCGCTGGCCGGGTTCGCCGTAGTAAGGCACGCGATCACTGTAGCCGCGGTTCGTTTTGAGCGGTAGCAACCGCGAGTACACCTTTCGCAGTTACGCCTGGAGGCGAAGCACCCGGCATCTGATTGTGCGGGGCCATCCGGGATACGGGTTGCCAAGCTGGTAGCATGGGCTGGTGGAAATTCAACATGTGATCATCGCCGACTACGCCGACATCGTGAACGGAAAGCTCTACCTGATGGGTGGCGGCTGGGACACGTTCTACGCGAAGGAGGCGCCTTCGCAGGTGCGGCTTTCGATTGCAGTGGGCGTGCTGGTGGGGTGGGAAGAAACCAACCAGCCGCTGATTGTGAACCTTCATGTGGAAGACGACGACGGCAAGCAGATGGCCAAGATTGAAGGGAAGATGCAGGTGGGCCGACCGGCGGCGCTGCCCCCGGGTTCGCGACAGCTTTCGCAAATGGCGGCGAACATCACCATGAACCTGCCCGCGTTCGGGGGCTACCGGGTGCGCGTGGTTGCCGAAGGATCGAAGCAGGAGATCGCCGAACGGAACGTAACCTTCCGCATGTTGGAGCGAAAGTAGCCCCGCTCTTCGCGAGACCTACTCCGTGACTTCGAAAATCCAGCCGACGATTTGCTTGGGCGGCTGGCCGAGCGCGTTCTGTTCCATCACGCTCACGGCAGCGTCGACACGGCCTACCGGCAGGCCCTCGGCAGGGTCGTAGCAGATACGGGCGCCTGACGGATCCTGCGGATTGTCAGTAATCAACACGGTTTGCGTTGTGACGTCCTGTCCGTTGACCGCCATGAGTGCGAGCAACTGCGTGCCGTCGTATTCGATTTCGGCGCATACACCCTGGGGATTCCTGGGGTCGGTTGTGCGCGTTGAAGCTTGCGTGACGCTGGCGCCGTGCTCCGGGTATACCGCGACGATGTGGTCGCGAAGCGCCGGGGTTGGGCCGAAGCCAGCCGTGTCCTGCGTGGGCACGGCGGTGGGCGAAGGGTCGGGGCCGTCGCCGCAGGCCGCGAAGCCAAGGCCGGCGACCAGCAACAGGGGGAGAATCAACCGGGTACGCATATGCGAAAACGCTAGCAGCCGTCGCGCCAGCGAACCAGTGCCAGTGGCGTGTTGGCTTTACGGGGCAGGCGGCCGGACGGTGGCTCCAACACTGTTGGCGCAGGAGAGACTCGCAATGAACGACCACGAACCCATCGAGCAGAAGACCGAACTGGAACCTGAACGCGAAACCTCCCAAGCCCCGGAAGCGAAGCAGCCGACTGAGGTGGCCGACGGCCACAACCCGGCTGACGAGCGGCTGGCGGAACTGGGCGCGGAGTTGCTGGCGCGCACCGAAAGCGAACAGGCATTGCTCATGCGCTTGCGGCGGACGCTCATTGAATCCGACCCGCTGGTGGACCCGGAGCTGGTGCAGGGCGCAACCATCGCCGAGTTGGAGGAGAGCTTCGCGCGCGCCCAATCTATCGCCGAGCGGTTGAAAGGCATCGTGCTGCAGCAGGGGGTGACGCGCGTGCCGGCGGGTGCGCCCGGCCGTGCGAAGCGCCCCTTCCTGTCATCGTTTGAGAAGATCCGGGAGGGTTTGAAGGCGCGCGGCTAGAGCGGAAGAGTTGACCGGCGATCCCGCACGCCGGACACTCCCTCGCAGTGATTGCCGCACCGACCGAACAGTGGCCCGTTTTCGCTGACCCCAGGGTGGCCAGCGGGAACGGGCTTTCTTCGCGAACAAAGGTGGCCGGCGGGAAATGAGCGTGAATCGCCCAATCCGCCGGCGGCTGATGGGCAGCTACAACCTGGACCTGCGGGTACCACCGCGGGCGAAGAAGACGGGCAGCGGCGCCTTCAATGTCGTTGCCGGTTTCGCCATCATTCTGCTCGCGGGCACTGTGCTGCTCTCTCTGCCTTTCGCAAGTGAACAAGAAGGGATGGGCAACACCTACGAGGCCTTCTTCACGGCTGTTTCAGCGATGTGCGTCACGGGCCTCACCGTTGTCGAAACCAGCCAGCATTGGACCTTCTGGGGCGAACTTTTCATCATCCTGCTCGTCCAGATTGGCGGGCTGGGATACATGATGGGCACGAGCCTGGTGTTCTGGGTGTTGGGCCAGCGGCTCGGCGTGCGTGACCGCTACTTCATGCGCCTCTACTACGGCGCGCCAACCTTTGCCGAGACCCTTGTGTTCGCGCGGCGCATCGCACTCTTCGCCTTTGCGATTGAGGCGGTAGGCGCGCTGTTGCTGTATGGAGCACTTGTGCACGCGGGCGTTGGCTGGGACACGAGCGTGTGGTGGGCGATCTTCCACACCATCTCTGCGTTCAACAACGCCGGCTTCAACGTGACGGGAAACGACCTGATCGTGTTCCGGAACGACCCCTTCATCCTGCTGACAATCACGACCCTGGTCGTAATCGGGGGCATTGGCGCCGTGCCGATCCTGTCGATCGTGAAACTGCGGTCGTTCCGCAGGCTGAGCCTCGATTCCAAGATCATCTTCGGCACCACGGGCGTGCTCATCCTCGTTGGCTTCGTGTTCTACCTGGTAGTGGAAGGCGGGAACGACCAAACGCTCGCGACCACGCCGGTGGCGGAACGGCCGGTGGTCGCGCTCTTCCAGTCGGCGGTGCCACGAACGGCGGGCTTCAGCGCGATCAATATTGGCGACCTTCACGACGAAACGAAGTGGTTCACCATGGGACTGATGTTTATTGGTGGAGCAGCGGGCTCAACCGCCGGGGGCATCAAGGTTGGCACCTTCACCATCCTCCTGTTCGCGTTGTGGGCGAGTGCCCGGGGGCGCGAACGTGTGGTCGCCTTCGGACGCCAGGTGCCACAGCGCGTAATCATGCAAGCCTTGACCATCGCACTCATTGCTGTTGCGGGTGTGTTCGTTGCCACCCTGGCGCTCATTCGCCTGAGCGACTACGACGAGATCGACGTGATGTTCGAGATGGTCTCGGCTCTCGGCACGGTTGGCCTTTCGACCGGGCTTTCGGCGGACGCGAGCAACCTCGGCCGCGCAGTCCTTATCGCGGGCATGCTGTTGGGGCGCTTCGGGCCCCTGCTGCTCATACTCGAAATGAACCGGCCGCGGCAGAGATCGACGTACCAGCTGCCGGAAGATAGCATCCGGATGGGGTAAGGCATGGACGTAGCAATCATCGGACTGGGGCGGTTTGGCACGCAGCTTGCGACAGAGCTGGTGGGCATCGGCGTGCAGGTGCTGGCAGTCGACCGCGACCCGGAGAACGTGAATGCCGTCGTTGAGGAAGTGTTCCTCGCCGCCCCGGGCGACGCGACCAGCGTCGACTTCCTCGAATCGCTCGGGTTGCACAGCTACGACTCCGTGGTGGTTGCGATCGGCAGCGAAGTCGCTACAAGCGTGCTGGTGACGCTTACCCTGAAGCAGCGGCTGCGCCATCGCTACGTGGTGGCGAAAGCGATGGACCGCGACCATGCCCGCGCGCTCGAACTGGCCGGCGCCGACGTGGTGGTGAACCCCGAGTACGAGGCGGCAGTCCGACTGGCGCACACGCTGGGCAGCAAGAGCGTCAGCGACTACATGTCGTTGAGCGGCGACCACGGCATTGCGCGGGTGAAGGCGCCGATTTCCGCCATGGGCCAGAAGATTGGCGACCTGGACATGCTGAAGAAGTACAAGGTGTTCCTGCTGGCGCGCATCCGGGGCGAGCAGGCGAGCTTCAACCCCGACCTTGAAGAGATGGTGGAGTCGGGCGACGTGTGGATCGTCGCCGGCGACGACCGCAACATCCGCCAGTTGCAGCAGTAGCTCGATTCGCCGAACGCGAAACAGACCCGCTATGCGGGCCTGCTTCGTTTCAGGAGAGGTAACCGTGGCAGCGGTCCTCCTGTGGTCAATGTGCGTCTTGCGAGCTAGCTGACAGCCTTCTTCGCGTCGTCAATCTTGTCCTTGCCATCGCCAACGGCGCCCTGGCCCTTGCCCTTCATTTCCTGGGCTTTGCCCTTGGCCTGCATTTCCTTGTTGTCGGTGACGTCGCCAGCCTTCTGGCGTGCCTTACCGGCGACTTCGTTGGCTTTTCCCTTGACCTTATCGGTATTCATGGTGACTCCTTTTGGGCGCGGCGCGCGGATTTTCGCGCTAGAGAGCCGTATCGCCCGTGCTGCCTACTACGTTAGCGGCGGCGCCAGGGGAAACCCATGACCAGGGCCTTGCGGTTTGCGAGAGGGGCATAACAGGGCCGTAACAGGGTTAGCGCCGGCGCTTCTTCCGCTGGGCGCGCTTCGACTGCAAGGCCACCTTTCGCCGCCGCAGAACCAGCGCGACGCTCACCAGCAGGCCCAGCACCAGCCCGATGCCGATGGTGATGACAGCGTCCCAGTTTCCCGCCCAGGCGAACACCATCAGTACGCCGCCGATGGCGAAAAGCAACATGAGTTGGGTGAAGTTCAGGCGCGGCACGGGCCAATCATCCCTGTGAGGCAGGCATGGGTCGAGCCTGGCCGGGCTATCGGACACGGGCCTCCCCTACAATCCGTGCATCACGTGTGCCGGGGCGCCCGCCCGCCGGCGAAAGACCCCTT
Organism: uncultured Anaerolineaceae bacterium; assembly: GCA_964509855.1. Taxonomy (GTDB): domain Bacteria; phylum Chloroflexota; class Dehalococcoidia; order Tepidiformales; family Tepidiformaceae; genus CAZDZP01. The sequence continues at coordinate 7,423 of CAZDZP010000093.1, forward strand.
GCCCATGGAATTGTACGTCCCGCTTCTTGTCGTCCTGCTTTTGCTGTCCGGGTTCTTCTCCAGCGCGGAGACAGCCTTCCTTTCGCTGCAGCGCGTGCAGCTGGAACATTCGGTGCGTTCCGGCCGCGCGGGGGCTGCGCGTGTTTCGAAGCTGGTGGAACGCCCGGGACGGCTGGTGGCATCCATCCTGGTGGGCAACAACCTGGTCAACACAGCGACGGCAGCGGTGGGCACGGTGATTGCCGCACAGCTTGTCTCGGGCGGCGCCGGGGTGCTCGTGGCGACGGCGGTAGTCACCATTTTGTTGGTGATCTTCGGTGAGGTGGTACCCAAGACGGCGGCGTTGCACTTCAGCTATCAGATGGCCTCGTGGTACGCATTCCCGCTGCGAGCTTGGATCGTCATCACCCGCCCCGTGATCGTTGCCCTGGACGCGCTCACGCAATTCGTGCTGCGCGTGACCGGGGCCTCGCAGGATGAGCGGGGCGCGCTCACGCTTGGCGAGTTGCGCACTGCCATTGTGGTGGGACGAGAGACGGGCGCTATCGAAGAGGACCAGTCGGAGATGCTGCTGGGCGCGCTCGGTCTGCAAAACATCGCAGCCCGGCGGTTGATGGTGGCACGCGTGAACATCATTGCTGTGGAGGCCACTGACACCGTTCGCTACACAGGCGAACGGCTCAGCGCGAACGGCTTTCAACGGCTGCCAGTGTTCGGCGAAACGATCGACGACGTCATGGGATACGTGCACGTGAGCGACGTTTGCCGCGCGATGGTGCGCAACCAGGACCACATGCCCGTGGCGTCCATCATTCGCCCGGCGCTCTTCGAACCAGAGAATGCGCCAGCATCGCGCGTGCTCGAACGGATGCAGGAGGCCAGCACGCACATGGTCATCCTCATTGACGAATACGGCTCGACCGCCGGGTTGGTGACGCTCGAAGACCTGCTGGAAGAAGTGGTCGGCGAAATTCGTAGCGAGTCAGGAGCTGAGGCGACAACCTACGAAGCCAGGCCGGGCGGGCGGACTGTGGTGGACGGCCGGCTGCGGCTCGCGGAGCTCGGGGAGCAGTTGGACATGGAGTTCGAACATCAAAACGCGGAGACCGTGGCGGGCCTGGTGCTGGAACAGCTCGGCCGCATACCGCGGCGAGGCGAGTACGCCGATTTCCTCGGCTTCCGCTTCACCGTGGTCAGCGCCGATGCGCGGCGAATCCGCCTTGTAGCGGTCGAACCCACTCCGGGCGACACAGCGCGCGCTGCGCCCACCGCCGCCCTATGATCCCCAGCGTGGAAGAAACGGACCGGGGCACCGGCGCATTCTGCACCCGCCGCTTTTCGGCGGAGGGTGCGGCGGACATCGAATGGCCGCGCGTTTCAGCGCCAGCGCCCGGCGAAACGCAGTGGCTTCACCTCGACCGCACGGACCCGGGAGTGGGGCGCTGGTTGCGGGAGGAGAGCGGCATCGACCCCGTCAGCGTGGATGCTCTGCTCGAACGCGACCCCCGGCCGCGCTATATCCACAGCGGCGAGACCGTGTTGCTGATTCTGCGAACGGCCAACCTCAACCCCGGTTCCGAACCGGAGGAGTTGGTTTCGGTGCGCATCTGGGCCGAGCCGAGACGCATCATCGTGTTGCGCAACCGGCGCTGTGCGGCGCTGGACGCGTTCGAAGAGCAGCTATCAACGAGTACATCGACCACGGAAA